>JAGRKR010000546.1:0-5238 GCA_020442225.1 Hyphomicrobiaceae bacterium
ATCTCGGCGCCGCGCTTGGTGATGGAGTCGACCACGGCGGCCGTGCCGGCGACACTCTGGGCGATATCCTGAATGACGGTGAAGGTCGTGACGACGCGGAACGGCTTCTTCACCGGCGTCTGAGCGCGGGCGGTGGCGGTCGTGGCGGCGAGTGCCAGGACGGCGAGCCAGGCCAGCACGGCCAGGCGTGCGCGCGGGCGCCGCTCCGCTGGCTTCACTACGAGATGAGCTTTCATCTTGGGCATGAGTGCGCTTCTACCGAACGACGTGACACCAGCCGTTTTGCCCTCGCTCGCCAGCGGTCCGCGCCGCGCACGTCGGCGTGGCAGCCACCGTGGCGAAGCCGCATTAGGGGCTGCGCTAAAAGTTAGGTAGTGCTAAACTTGTTGTCAACTGCGCAATGGTGTAGGGCTGGCGGGGGAAGGACAGCGCACATGACGACGCCTGACGACCTCGACGAGAAGACGCGCGCGCAGGCCGAGCGCTTTCAGCGCGTGCGCGAGGCCCATCAGACCGAGCTCAAGGAAGACTACGTGGAGCTGATCGCCGATCTCATCGACGAGACCGGCGAGGCGCGCGTCGTCGATCTCGCCGGCCGGCTCGGCGTCTCCAACGCCACGGTGAACAACGCCATCCAGCGCCTGCAGCGCGACGGTCTCGTCACCAGCAAACCCTATCGCTCGATCTTCCTCACGGAGCAGGGCCAGGAGCTGGCGGCGGCAGCACGCGAGCGCCATCAACTGGTGCGCGACTTCCTGGTTGCGCTCGGCATCGATGCCGAGATCGCGGATTCCGATGCCGAAGGCATCGAGCACCACGTCAGCGAGCAGACGCTCGCGGCGTTTCGCAAGTTCCTGGGCACGTCGCGCAGGTCCTGAGGCGTCCTGGCAGATCAGCCGCGCGGCGCCTCGTGCCAACCGAGCCAGTCGGCGATGGCCTCGCCCATGACCAGTCGCTTGTCGGCTTCCGGCAGCCAGGACAGGTGCTCGGTCACGTGCGTCACGCACTCCCGCCAGGAGCACGGCATGCGCGTGATATCGGTGCCCCAGAACATGCGGCGCGGGCCGAAGGCGTCATAGATGGCGCGGTAACGGGGGGCGAGACTTGCGAAGGGATAGCCGTCGCTCACGTACTGCGGCCCGCCCGTCACCTTGACGGCGACGTTGGCGTGGCGGGCCAACGCCAGCACCTGCGGCAGGCTGGCGAACGCGGCGTCGTCCGTATTGCCGCGAAAGACGCCGAAGTGGTCGACGATGAGGCGCAGGCCCGGATGTCGCGTGGCGATCTCCCCGACGAGGGGCAGGAAGTCGCCGGCCAGCAGGGCGATGGGCAACCCGAGGCGCTCGGCCGCCGGCCACAGCCAATCCATCGTGCCGTCATGCGGCCAGCTCTTCATGTGCGGCTTCAGGAACGTATAGCGCAGGCCGAGCATGCCCGGCTGGTCCTTCCAGGTTTCGATGAGGCCGCGCTTTAGCGGCTCGTCGAGCGGGATGCGGCCGAGGATGGCGAAGCGTCCGGGATAGCGGCGCACGGCGTCGATGGCCTGCGCGTTGGAATCCTCGTCCCAGCTCGGCGGGTGCAGGATGGCGCCGGAGATGCCAGCCGCATCCATGTCGGCGATGGCCTCTTCGACCAGATACGGCGTCGTGCGGTGCGGTGGCACGACCGTTCCCTTGCGCCAGAGGTGGATCTGCGCGTCGATGATCTTCATGGGGCGCTCCCTGGGGCGCGTCGGATTGTGCGACGTCACACGGCGATCGCCGCTCGCGCCTTGGCGACGATTTCCAGATGCCGCTGATGGTCGCCGACGAAGCGCAGCACGAGATGGCCGGCGCCGGCACGAGCGTAGGCGGCAAGGTAATCTGCGACCCCCGAAGCCGGACCCGCATACCACTCCTGGCGTTTCCTGAGGGCGGCGGCGGGCGCGCCGTAGTATTGCTCGAGGTAGGCATCGAGGCGCTGGTTGGCGCGCGCGAGATCGTCGTCGATGGAGAGGGTCGTGTAGAGAGAGCCGGTGATCGCGCCGGGATCGCGGCCGGCCTCGCGGGCGACGCGCTTGACTTCCGCCCACTTCTGGCCCCAGGCGGTTGCGTCGCCTTCGTTGGGCAGCCAGCCGTCGAAGTGCTTGCCGGCGCGCTCGAGGCTCGCAGGCACCGCCCCGGCGATCCACAGCGGCGGGCCGCCGGGTCTGGCCGGCGTCGGGCTGAGCGTCGTCTTCTCGACCGTCCACAAGCCCTGCCATTCGACGGGTTCGCCACTCCACAGCGCCTTCATCAGCCGCACGCCTTCCATCACGCGTCCGACGCGCTTCTCGAAGGGGACGCCGGCTGCGGTGAACTCGGCGCGGATCGAGGGAACGTCACGAGCGAGGCCGAGGCCGAGAATGAGGCGGCCTTCCGAGATCTGGTCGATGGTGGCGGCCTGATGGGCCAGCAGGACGGGGTTGCGCAGCGCCGGCAGCAGCACAGCGGTGCCGATGGCGATCCTGGGAACACGAGCCGCGACGGCTGCGAGAATGGCCAGCGGCTCGTGGCGTGGCCGCGCCGTCAACGAGTCGCCGACCCAGGCGGAGTCGAAGCCGAGGCCGGCCGCGCGCTCGGCCAGGTCGAGCAAGGGGCGGGCTTCCGGCCGGCCGGCCATGATCTGCTCGCGAGTGGGAAGAAGATATCCGAGGCGCAGCGTCACGGGCTCACTCCTGGCTTGCTCTGGTGGACGGCGGTCCGCTGCATCTTCGTCGGTGGGGATGCGGCGGGTCAAGCCTGCCGCACCGCGCCCCCGCCCGTGGTGACCGGCGGCTGTGGCGTCAGTGTCCCGGCGGGCGGGCTCACCGCGAAGAGCCAGGTGGCGGCCTTCGCGAACTCGCTATCCCTGGAAAAGTCCGGCCGGGGACGGAAGCCTTCGCTCTCGGCAATGGCGTGGGCGACGAGTTTGCGGAAGCTGGCCGTGTCGAAGTAGGCGGTGTGGATGAGCTCGCGCCACGACAGGTAATTCGAGACGAGGTCGGGATAGGCCTTGCGGCGGTCGGCGAAGGCCAGCTCGCTGATGGCATTGCGGAACTTGGCCAGCGACTGGCTGGCCATGGCGTTGCTGTGGTTCGAGAGCTGATCGCCGATCTCGGCGGGCAGGAACGCCTGCGTAGTGTCGAGCCAGGGCGGGCGCGGCGCGGCGCCCAATGCGACCTCGCTCTCGGTGTCGTTGCCGAGCGAGGCGCGCTTGATTTCCGACCAGGTGAGCGAGTCGAGCGCGCTGGCGAGCCAGCCGCTGACGAAGCGACCGATGAACTGGACGAACAGGCAGACGAGGACGGCGGTGATGCCGAACAGGATCGGTATGAGCAGCACTGGGGCCAGGAAGCGCAGGACGCCGCCGAAGGCCGACCAGCGAACGTTGTCATCGCCGAAGACGCTGACCACGCGGTCGGTGATCAGATGCATGATGAGATCGCTGTTGAGCGCCTTGTTCGTGCCGCCGTCGCACAGGCTCCCACACGACTTGCCGTCCCTGCTCATGAATTGCCGCCGGAAGCGCTCTGCCCGCACGAACGTCAGGTAGTCGGGAAACTCGGCATACATCTTCTGCCAGCGCGCGCGCGTTTGCAGGCGCTGTGTCGCGAGCGCCTTGCGCAGGCGCTCCTGCTCGGCCTGCGGCAGGCCCGGCGTGGCCAGTTGTCGGCGTGCCTCGGCCATGCTTCGCCACATCTGGCTGGATTCGAGGCGTATGGCGTTGAACCGCGCCGCGCGCGCCTCGTAATTCGGGACGACATAGACGTTCTTCACCAGATAGTCGGCGACGCGGTTCATGAGGCCGGGCGAGAACACCAGAGCCAGATAGGTCAGCGGCAACACGAAGACGGAGAGCATGGCGAGCCCGCCCACTGCGAACTCGCGATCGAAGATCGAGAACTGCATGCTTTTGAGCGCCGTCAGACCCTGTACCGCCTCGTCGTCCTCGTGCGTGAGCGAGAGCCATCTGCCGCCGAAATACTCCTTCGCGCGCGCCTTCACGCGTGGACTGTGGACGTGGAGGTCGCGGCGCTCGGCGATGCGCCAGAAGATGTAGCAGAGCAGGAAGGGCAGCATCATCAGCGCGCCGGAGATGCCGAGACGCATCAGCCGGCGGTCGGCGAACGAGCTGAAATCGCCATAGACGATCTGCGCGCCCAGCCCGAACAGGAGCATGAACAGCAGCATCAGCGTGGCGACATAGATCGCCCGGTTGATGAACGAGAGGCGCGTGAACAGGAACCGTTCCTTGCGGAGGGTGACGAACGGCGTTCCGACCGTAATCCAGCGCTTCAAGCCGGGCAGCATCTGGCGCTTCGCGGCCGCTCTCAGCAGCGCCGCCGATACGACGGAACCGCCGTGGCTGTGGGCGACGAGGCAGTAGGGCTCGTTCTGTTTCTCGAGGTCGAGCAGGACGCCGAGCAGCCGCCGCCCAGCTTCCCGGCGGTCGGCCTCGCTGTTATCGCCGCTCCAGATGAACGGTAGAAAGCGGGGCGATCCGCCCTCGCTCTCCAGCAGGGCCTGGCAGTCCTTGTCGAAGTCGCTGCCGGTCTGCCACCAGGCTGGCGGCCCGTTCGCAACGAGCCCGGCAGTTCCGGACGGAACCGCGGTGTGGGCAAACGTCCCATGCACCGTCACGATCGTGGCCATGTGCTCCCCTCCCCATCGCTCCGCTCGGACAGTGGATGTCGCCGGCCGCAAGAGGGCGCCAGCGAGCTTCCAATGAGCCGAAACGCGTTCATGCGAGGTCGTTGTGACAGTAGTGCGGCAGCGGAGCAATCGGGTACGCGGCCGAGGCGCTCACGCCAAGGTGAAAAGTCGTGTCAAAACCGGAGCTTCCGAGGCCATTGAAACGCCGGGCGGTGCGCCCAAGTGTGTGGCCATGATCAAACTCGTGCTCGCAGGGGTGGCCGTGCCATTGCTCGCCGGCGGCGTTATGCTGTTGGCGCTCCTGGCAACCCTGCCCGGCAATGGCGCCGGTCCCGAGGCCAATGCGGTCTCCTTCGCCTACGGCAAGGCGGCCCGTCCGGTCGCGTCTGCTGGCCTGCCGACCTCACGCGGCGACCGCGACGAGCTGCTGGAGGAAGATCTGACCCTGCGCGCGCAGGCGCGCCAGAAGGCCTCCGACGACGAGCCGATGGTGCTCTGCCAGGCGCTGACCCATTGAGGGAGCGAAAGTGCGGGGCGTGGTTGACGGGTCGTTAACGCACGCGTTGGCAGCGTTGCGCGCTTCCAT
>JAGRKR010000546.1:5289-9996 GCA_020442225.1 Hyphomicrobiaceae bacterium
CGCTTCCATCTCGACCGACCGCACCCTAGGGCTCCGCCGCGACCACTCCGGCGTAGTCGGCGAGGGCGCCGTCGCGCAGCTCCAACGCTAGCAGGCGGCTCGGATCGACCGGCCCCTGGAGTGTGATCTGGCCCTCCGGAACCCGCACGAAACCAAGCCGGCGGTAGTAGGGCTCGTCGCCCACCAGCAGCACCAGCGCCATGCCCTGGTTGCGCGCGTTGTCGATGGCCTCGGCGGCGAGAGTGCGGCCGATACCCTGGCCGGCAAGCTCCGGCACGACGGCGAGAGGTCCGAGCAGCAGGACGCCGGATTTCGCTCCGACCGTGACCGGCGTGAAACGGACGGCTGCGATCAGGCGGCCATCACGCTCGGCGACGCGGCAGTACGGGGAGATGAGGGCGGTGCCCTCACGAATGCGATAGGCCGTGCGCGCAAACCGTCCGGGGCTGAAGGCGCGCCGATGCAGGCTGTTGATCGCCGGCAGGTCGTCGGGTGCGGCAGGTCGGCTGGCCACGGCAGGCGGCATCGCTCGTCGAGCTCCTCGTCGCTACGGATGGCACCACGTTTCCGACGAATTGAGCCGTGCGGTCAATCGTCACCACGTCACAGCCTGAACGCGCCAGGGGGCCGCTGTCACCAGTGGGGTTCTCGCGCACGCCCCGCGAAAACCTCGTCGAGCCGCCGTCGCGTTGCCGTGTGAATGGCCTCGGGCAGCTCCGAGAGGGCGAAGAAGCCCTGCTCGGCGATCTCGCGGTTGGGAGGCGGTACGCTCGGCTGCGTCCAGGTCCGCACGACGAACAGCGCGATGTGGTCGCCCGGCAGCAGCCGATGGTTGGAATAGAGGCCGAACAGGTCGGCGCTCCCCTCGACGACCACGCCAGCCTCCTCCAGCAACTCCCGGCGCAGCGCCGTCTCGACCGTCTCCCTCTTTTCCACGCCGCCGCCGGGGAAATGCCAGCCAGGCCGGTATGTATGCCGGATCAGGAGGACGCGTTGCGAGGCATCGACCACTATGCCCTGCGCCCCCATAGTCAGTCCGCGCGTGAGCCGCCAGTAGTGGCGCATGACCTTGAGGGTGAGGCGATAGCGATCCATCTCGTCCTGTCTGGGCACCCTTGTCGCCGGACTGACCGCCGGTCCGATCGATCGGAGCGACGTGGTCGCCTCGTCTCCCGTTGCGCGCCAACCCACGCTATAGAATGGACCCCCTACACCGATTCCCGGGGCTGCACATGGTCGTCACGATCGCACATCTGTCCGACCCGCACCTGGCCCCTATGGCGGCGTTCTCGCTCGGGCATCTGCGCACCAAGCGCCTGCTTGGCTATCTGAACTGGCAGCGCAACCGCAAGGCCGCGCACCTGCGGCCCGTGCTGGAGCAGCTTGTGCTCGACCTGCTCGAACAGGCTCCCGACCACATCGCCGTCACGGGCGACCTTGTCAACATCGGACTGCCCGTGGAGCACGTCGGCGCCCTGGCCTGGCTGCGCCAGCTCGGTCCCGAGGAGCGCGTCACCGTCGTGCCCGGCAATCACGATATCTACGTGAGAATGCGGAGAGATCCGGGCGCCATGCGCTGGCGGAGCTATATGACCGGCGCTGGCGAGACCCCGCAGGAGGCCGCGCCTGCCTTCCCATTCGTCCGCCGCCTCGGTGACGTGGCGCTGATCGGGCTCAACTCCGCCCTGCCGCGCCCGCCGTTCATCGCGTCCGGCCGGATCGGACGCGCTCAGCTCGACGCCTTGCAGCCGCTGCTGGTCCGGCTGGGTGGCGAGGGGCTTTGTCGCGTCGTCCTCGTTCATCATCCCCCGTTGCCCGGCCAGGCGCCGCGCTCGCGGGCGCTCGAGGACGCCAACCAGCTCGCGGATGTTCTCCGCACAGGCGGCGCCGAACTGGTGCTGCATGGACACAATCATCAGGCGTCGCTCGTCTGGTGCGAGAGGGCGGGCGGGCTGCCCCGCATTCCCGTCGTCGGCGTGCCCTCGGCATCGATCGGCATCGCCCACCATGACGCGCTGGCGCGCTACAACCTCGTTCGGATAGAGAAAGTCGGCACGCGCTGGGCGCTGAACCTGCTCGGGCGCGGACTGGCGGAGCCGGGTGGCGGCGTCGTCGAGTTGGAACGGCTCGACCTTGCCGATGCCGCTCCGGTCCGCTGATCCCCTGGGGTGGCCGGCGCGTTCGCGCGTCATTGCACCGGCAGCGGGGAGACCGGATGATCAAGGGCGCCGCGAGGCGCAATTCGTTTCGTAGCTGTCGCGAAGTGCTGCTAAAGAACACGTAGGGATTGAGAGCATTTCATTCGGCCCGCCAGGATTTCAGCATGCCGCATTCGATCTATCGCAATGAGACGCCGTTCTGGCTGCTGGTCCTGGCAGCCGGAGCGACGGTCGGCGTGTGCTTCGGCATCCGCCAGGCCTTCGGACTGTATCTGGCACCGATCAGCGCCGACCTGGGCCTCGGGCGCAATGCGTTCGCCTTGTCGATGGGGCTGATGAACCTGACCTGGGGGCTCGCGGCCTTTCCGGTCGGTGCGATCGCCGACCGCTACGGCGCTACGCGTGTGATCGTCACCGCCGCTCTGTGCTACATGCTCGGCATCTATCTGATGGCGACCGCGCGCAGCGAGTCGCAACTCGTCATCGCCGGCGCGGTGCTCGGTTTCGGCGTGGCCGGTGGCAGCTTCACGGCGGTGCTTGGGGCGGTCGGTCGGGCGGCGGCGCCGTCGCGGCGTCAGATGGGCATCACGCTCACGGGCGTCGGCGGCTCGATCGGCATGTTCGCGGCGATGCCCTACGCCCATTGGCTCATCGCCAGCGTGGGGTGGCAGGAGAGCCTGATGGTGCTGGCGGCGACGGCCGGGTTGATGGCCATCTTCGCCCTGGCTTTCGTGTCGGCCCCGACGGCGGGCAGCATGCCGGGCGCCCAGAGCATGGGCGCGGCGCTGCGCGAGGCGATGGCGCATCCGGGCTTCGTGCTGCTGACGCTGGGCTTCTTCGTGTGCGGCTTCCACGTCGCCTTCGTCTCCGTGCATCTGCCGGCCTTCCTCAAGGACAAGGCGTTCGACGCCTGGCTCGGCGCTGGTGCGCTCGCCGCCATCGGCCTCGGCAACATCCTGGGCTCGCTGCTGTGCGGCAAGGCGGGCGAGTTGATCGAGAAGCGGCTGGCGCTGTCGCTGCTTTATTTCGGACGCGCCATCCTGTTCCTGGTGTTCATCTACATGCCGCTGAGCGAGGTCACGGTGCTGGTCCTGAGTTTCGCGCTGGGGATCCTCTGGCTCGGGACGGTGCCACTGACGAGCGGGTTGATCATGACGCTGTTCGGGCCGACGTGGATGTCGATGCTGTTCGGCATCACGTTCCTGGCCCACCAGATCGGCAGCTTCCTCGGGGCCTGGCTCGGTGGCTTCCTCTACGACGTCTTCAAGTCCTATGATGCGATGTGGTGGATCTCGATCCTGCTCGGCATCGGCGCGGCGCTCATCAATCTGCCGATCCGCGAGCGGCCGGTGGCCCGCTTGAGCCTCGATGCCGTCGGCTCGGGACAGACGTGATGGATATGGCACGCCAGGATACGACACGACAGGACGAGGGCCGCGACCGGGAGCGCTCCGGCGAGCGCATGCCGACGGGTGTCAAGGTCGCGTTGTTCGCGGTGCTCGGCGTGATCATGCTGGGTGCGCTGCATCTCATCATGGCGCGTGGGCCTGCGATGCTGCTCGACCTTGCCGCGCTGTCCCGGTCTTTTCTGTGCTTCTAGGTGACGGTTTGCCGCGCGGTCGGTGCACCGGCACCGGGTGTGGCCATCGACGAGCGAGGACGGCATGAAGCGGCTGGATAATCGTGTTGTTGTGGTGATGGGCGGAGGCTCCGTCGCGCCAGGCTGGGGCATCGGTAAGGCGTCGTCGGTCGCCTTCGCGCGCGAAGGGGCCAAGGTCGCGGTCGTCGACGTCAATCGCGACGCGGCGGAGGAGACCGTCCGCATCATCCGCGAGGAAGGCGGCGAGGCCAGCGCCTATCAGGTGGACGCCACTGCGGAGGCGGCGGTGCGAGACCTGATGAAGGAGGTCAGGGCGCGCTACGGCCGCCTCGATGTCCTGCACAACAACGTGGGGCTCGGCAAACGGAAGGACCCCGCCAGCCTGACCGTCGAGGAATGGCGGCAATCGCTCGACGGCAACGTCCTCGCGCTGCATCTCGCCTCCCAGGCGGCGATCCCCTACATGCGCGAGCACGGCAAGGGCGTCATCCTCATCACGTCGACGGTGGTGAGCCTGCGCCATGTCGGCCAGTCGCACATCCCCTATGGCGTCACCAAGGCGGCGGCCAATCACTTCGCGCGGCTGATGGCCGTCGACTACGCCGCGGACGGCATCCGTGTGAATACGATCATCGCGGGGCTGATGGACACGCCGCGCGTTCACCTCAACATCGTCGAAGCCTACGGCGGCGATGACAAGCGCATGGTCGCGGAGCGCAGCGGGCAGGTGCCGCTCGGCTTCATGGGTGACGGTTGGGACGTCGCCAATGCCGCGGTGTTCCTCGCCTCGGACGACGCCCGCTACATCACGGGTGCGGAGCTGGTGGTCGACGGCGGCCTCACCGCGACGATCCGGGGCGGCTGACGCTGCAACCGGGACAGGCGACGGGCTGACCGAGATCAAGGCATGAGGGCGGTGGTTAGGGTGTGATCGGTCGAGATGGACGC
>JAGRKR010000547.1 GCA_020442225.1 Hyphomicrobiaceae bacterium
GCCGCCGCATGCGATCCCCGAGCGCCGGCCCGATGTCGAGGTGACGAGCGAAACGCGCCGCGATCAGGCGCTGCTCTACCGCCTCAACGGCGACCGTAATCCGCTGCACGCAGATCCCGGGCTCGCCAGGCGCGCCGGCTTCCCCGTGCCGATCCTGCATGGGCTCTGCACCTACGGGATCGCCTGTCATGCGGTGCTGAAGGCGGTGTGCGACTACGACGAGACGCGGATGCAGGCGTTCGACGCACGCTTCTCGGCGCCGGTCTATCCGGGCGAGACCATCAGGACGGAAATCTGGGTCGACGGGGCGACCGTCTCCTACCGCGCCAGCGTGGTGGAGCGCGGTGTCGTCGTCATCAACAATGGGCGTTGCGTCCTGGCGTCGTGATGCGCGACGCGCGCTTCGGACGGACATGCGAGGGAGGATACTGCGATGGCTGTGGCACCGAAACTGGAGATCCGCGAGCGGCTTGCGTTCGCCGGCGGGCAGTCGTTCGGCGAGAGCGGTGCTTACGAGTATCTGACCGGCCGGGCGCACTTCGCGATCGATCCCGGAGCGGAGGGTAACCGCGGCATCGTCGATATCGACAAGGCCCCGCGCTGCGCCCAGGGGCACGTGCACGTCACGGCGGATATCGCGATCTTGAAGCCCGTCGATCTCGCCAAAGGCAACCGGCGCATCTTCTTCGACTGGGGCAATCGCGGCAACAAGCGCGCCATCCAGTTCTTCAACGACGCCGCCGGCGGCAACCGGCCGCTCGGCGTCGAGCACGCCGGCAACGGCTTCCTGATGCGGCGCGGCTATGCCATCGTCTGGCTGGCCTGGCAGGGTGACCTTCTGCCGGGCGATGGACGCATGATCCTCGACCTGCCGGTGGCGACGGAGGGCGGGCGGCCCATCACGGGCAAGGTGCGGGTCGAGTACATCGCCGACGCGCAGGGCGAGACGACCTACCCGTTGAGCGGCCGTGCCTCGACGCGCAGTCACCCGACCGTCTCGCGCGACACGCGCAAGGCGAGCCTGACGCGGCGGCGCTATCCCTACGACGAGCCGATCCCGGTCTCCCCGGACGCCTGGAGCTTCGCGCGGCTCGAAGGCGGACGCGGGCTCGACGCCGTCGGCGCCGAGACGGCGGTCGTGCCCTCCGACCAGCACATCCACATGCCCGCAGGCTTCGAGCCGGGCTGGATCTACGAGCTCGTCTACGAGGGCCGCGATCCGCTCGTGCTGGGGCTCGGCCATGCCGTCGTGCGCGACATCGTGAGCTTCCTCAAGCACGACACCTCGGCCGCCAACCCTCTTGCCGAGGGCGGCGTCGGCATGGAGAAGGCCTACGGCTGGGGCCGCTCGCAGACGGGCCGTTGCATCCGTGACTTCATCTATCGAGGCTTCAACGCCGACACGTCCGGACGGCGCGTCTTCGACGGTCTCATGCCGCACGTCTCCGGTGGTGGGCGCATGTGGCTCAACCACCGCTTCGCCAACGTCATCGTCTCCGCCGGACAGCAGTACGAGGACCACTTCAACCCGGCCGATGCCTTCCCGTTCTCCTATGCGTCCTCGACGGATCATGTGACCGGGCGCACCGACGCCATCCTGAAGCGGCCGCAGACCGATCCGCTGGTCATGCATACCCAGACCTGCACCGAGTATTGGCAGCGGCGCGGCTCGCTCGTGCATACGGATACGCAGGGCAACGACCTGCAACAGCCCGACACCGTCCGCGTCTATCACTGGTCGAGTTCGCAGCACTTCGCCGACCCGCGCCCCAGGAAGCCCGAGACGCCGGCCTTTCTGCACAACCCCACGAACATCGTCTGGACGTCGATGCTGTTCCGGGCGGCGCTCGACGCCATGGATCGCTGGGCGAGCGAGGGCACATCACCGCCGGCGAGCCGTATTCCCCGCCGTGCGGACGGCACACTCGTGGACTTCGCGACGTGGCGGCAGCAGTTCCCGGTGATCCCGGGCGCACTCGCACCGACGTCGCCGAATCTCCTGCCCCAGCTCGACTTCGGGCCGGCCGCCGCCGAGGGCATCTTCGACGAGCCGCCCCGCGTCGTGCAGCAGGCCGCCTATGCCGTCCTGGTGCCGGCCGTCGATGCGGATGGCAACGACACAGCCGGTGTGCGCGTGCCGATGGTGACGGCGCCGCTTGCGACCTACACCGGCTGGAATGTGCGCCCACGCGGTTTCGGCCATGGCGCGTTGCACGAGTTCACGGGCAGCACGCTGCCGTTCCCGGCGACGGAGTCCGAGCGGACGGCGACGGCGGATCCGCGGCCCTCCGTGCGATCGCGCTATGCCAGCCGTGCGGCCTACGTCGCCGCCATTCGCCGAGCCGCCGAGCAACTCGTGGCCGATGGCCTGATGCTCGCCGAGGACGTGGAGCGCTGCGCCGCGGCCGCTGAGAACTGGGGTGCGCCCCGCCATCGCTACGATCTCGACTGACGTGAGGCCAGACGGCCCGGAGGAGAACCCGATGTCCGAGGAACTGATCCGCATGCCGGCGACCGAGGTGGTCGCCCGGCTCCAGCGCAAGGAAATCTCGCCGCTCGATCTCATCGATGCCGCCGAGGCCCGCATCACGGCCGTCGAGCCGGAGCTCAACGCACTGCCGACGCTCTGCCTCGATCGCGCCCGAGAGCATGCCCGCGACCTGATGGCCGGCAAGCGGCGCGAGGCGGAAGGCGAGGCGGGCTGGCTCGCCGGACTGCCGGTCTCGATCAAGGATCTGACGGATGTGGCCGGCGTGCGCACGACCTACGGCTCGCCGATCTTCAAGGACCACGTGCCGGCCAAGTCCAATCCGCTCGTGGCGCGCATCGAGCGCAAGGGCGGCATCGTCGTCGGCAAGTCGAATACGCCCGAGTTCGGGGCGGGTGGCTCGACCTTCAACGAGGTTTTCGGGCGCACGCACAATCCCTGGAACACCGCGCTGACGTGCGGCGGCTCGACGGGCGGCGGCGCGGTGTCGGTGGCGGCGGGGGAGGTGTGGCTGGCGCACGGATCGGATCACGGCGGCAGCCTGCGCCGGCCGGGGACCTATTGCTCCGTCGTCGGCCTCAGGCCCTCACCGGGGCGCGTCACGCGCGGCACGCCGAACAACCTCTTCGCCCCGCTTTCCGTGCAGGGGCCGATGGCGCGCAACGTGCCCGACGTCGCGCTCTTCCTCGATGCCATGGCCGGCTACTGTCCGCACGATCCCCTGACCTTCGACGCGCCGGCGACCTCGTTCGCCGCGGCCGTCGCCAATCCCGTGAAGCCACGGCGGATCGCCTTCACGCCGAACTTCAACGGCCAGATCCCCGTCGATCGCGAGACGCGCGAAATCTGCGCCAAGGCGATGCGCCATTTCGAGGCGCTCGGCATCGTCGTGGAGGAAGCCGCGCCCGACCTCGGCGACATCGGCGACACCTTCATGGTGCTGCGGTCGCAGCACTTCGTCGTCGATCGCGAGCTGCAGATCGCCGCACACCGCGACCAGTTCAAACCGGACATCATCTGGAACACCGAGCGCGGGCTCAAGCAGACACCGAGTGACATCGGCCGGGGCGAGCGGGCGCGCGCCGAGCTCTACAAGCGCTTCGTGACGTTCTTCGAGACGTACGACCTGCTGGTGACGCCCGGCGCCTCGACGCCAGCCTTTGATGTCAATCTGCGCCATCCGGAAGCCATCGACGGCCAGAAGCTGACGAACTACATGGGCGCCTCGCTGATCACGGCCGGCATGACGCTGACCGCCTGTCCGTCGATCGCCATTCCCTGCGGCTTCGATCAGTACGGGCGGCCCGTCGGCCTGCAGATCGTCGGGCGGCCGCGGGGCGAGGCCGCCCTCCTGGCCGCCTCCGCGCTGTTCGAGCAGGAAAGCGGGCTCGACAAGCTCGTGCCGATCCTGCCGAAAGCCGGCACCGTGCCGCCGGGCTGACGTGCGGACGTCTCGGGCGCGTCCGGACCGGCTGCTACTTGACGCGCTTGAAGGTGACGGACTTGCAGAAGATCACGGCCTTGCAGCCCTGGAGCTTCAAGGTCTGCATGTCGATCACGGTCAGAGTGCCGGCGAAGGTGCCGCCGTCGGCGCGATTGTACATGCGGCCCGACCAACCGTTCGGTCCGGTGCGCTTGGCGCCTTGCATGATCACGAGACCGACGATAGGGCGGCTGCGGAGCTTCGGATCGGGGTTCTTGTCGTCGGTCTTCTGGCCGTCGGCGATGGAGATGATCTTGGCGCAAAGGCCGTCGCCGCACGGATACATCTCGAGGACCGACTTGTTCTCCTCGCTCTGCCACTTGCCCATGATGTCGTTACCGGAGGCGGCCATGCCGGCCGACCCCATCCATGTGCCTGCCGCCAGAAGGGTTGCGAGGGCGAGCCCGCCGGTCCATTTCCGCATCGTTCGTCTCCTGAACTCCACTTCGTCCGCTAGTCGTTCATCATAACATTGGACAGACCACAGAGGCACGCGTTCCTTGGCCGGATTCGGAAAAGTCACCATCGCCGAACGTCTAGGAATTGAGGCCATGCGCGCTTGCCAAAAACCGATTATGCTGACGCCATGTCGATCTGGGGCAAATTGGCGGGTGCTGCTGCGGGGCTGGCGATTGGCGGCCCCATTGGCGCGCTGCTCGGAGGGCTGGCCGGGCATTTCGGGCTCGATCGCGACCGGCAGGGCACGGGTCAACAGAAGGATATCGCCTTCACGGTCGGCGTCATCGCGCTGAGCGCCAAGATGGCCAAGGCCGACGGCGTCGTGACCGAGTCGGAGATCGACGCCTTCAAGGAGGTCTTCAAGATTCCACCCGGTGAGGCGGCCAACGTCGCGCGCGTATTCAATCTCGCCAAGCAGGATATCGCCGGCTTCGAGGCCTATGCCGATCAGCTCGGCAACCTGTTCAAGGACAACCGCCGCCTGCTCCAGGACGTGCTCGAGGGGTTGTTCTACATCGCGGCGTCGGATGAGGTGCTCCATCCCAAGGAGGACGACTACCTCAAGACGGTGGCGCGCCGCTTCGGGTTCTCGGACAGCGAGTTCACCCATATCCGCGCCCGCTTCCTGCCGAACGACCAGACGAGCCCCTACGACGTGCTCGGTGTGACGCCGGAAATCGCCGACGACGCTCTCAAGAGCCACTACCGCAAGCTCGTCGCCGAGAACCACCCCGACAAGCTGATCGCCCGCGGTGTGCCCGAGGAGTTCGTGCAGGTCGCGAACCGCAAGCTCGCCTCCATCAACGACGCCTATCGCACGATCGCCAAGGAGCGTGGCATTTGAGCGGAGTGCGTTGGCAGCGTTTGGCGTCGGAGCGCCGGCAGGCGCAGAACTTCGAGCCCCGACGCAAGGGTGTACGGCCCGACATTCTGCTGCTGCACTATACGGGCATGACCAGTGCGGACTCGGCCGTCGAGCGCCTGATTTGCGAGGAAAGCCGCGTCTCCTGCCACTATCTCGTCGACGAGCGCGGTCGCGTCGTGCAGATGGTCGACGAGCGGCTCAGGGCCTGGCACGCCGGCGTCTCGAGCTGGGCCGGCGAGACGGACATCAACTCGCGCTCGATCGGCATCGAGATTCATAATCCCGGGCATGAATTCGGCTATCAGGATTTCCCCGCCCCGCAGATGCGTGCGGTCGTGGCGCTGTGTCGCGACATCGTTGCCCGTCATGTCATTCAGCCCTGGCGGGTGCTCGGCCACTCCGACATCGCGCCCGATCGCAAGGCCGACCCTGGCGAGCGCTTCCCCTGGGTGGACCTGGCCGCGGCGGGCGTCGGGCTCTGGGTCACACCCTGCGACATCGGCGGGGATCGCGGCCTCGGCCGCGGCGATCACGGAGGCGCGGTCGGGGCGTTGCAACTCGCACTCTGGCAGCTCGGCTACGGTCTCTCGGTGACGGGCGTCTACGACCGCCCGACGGAACAGTGCGTGACGGCCTTCCAGCGCCACTGGCGACCGGCGAAGGTGGACGGACGGGCCGACGTGTCGACGATCATCACGCTCGAGCGCTTGCTGGAGGAGATCCGCGCGGTCGCCCGCCACCACGGCGGGCGCTGATGGGGGCGCCGGAGACCCCGCGTTTGCCGTCGCCTGCCGCCGGCACGGTGCACGGCGCGGTGCCGAATTCCCAGCTCGATACGCTGGCCGTCTCGGTGCTGGTCGGTTGTTGTCTCGCGCTCGGTCTGGCCCAGGTGGCGATCAAGGTGGCGAATACCGGCATCTCGCCGCTGCTGCAGGCCGGTCTCAGGTCGATCGGTGCGACGGCCCTGCTGCTCGCCTGGGCGCGGTTCAGGGGGGTGCGGCTGCTGGCGCGCGACGGTACGCTGCTGCCGGGTCTCGCCGTCGGCATCCTGTTCGCGGGTGAGTTCGCGTTCCTCTATGTCGGGCTCGAGCACACGACCGCCTCGCGCGCGGTCGTGCTGCTCTATACGGCGCCCCTGCTCGTGGCTGCGGGTGCGCATCTCTGGCTGCCGGCCGATCGCCTGACGGCTGTCAAGGTGCTCGGCCTCGCCGCCGCTTTCGCCGGCGTTCTCGTTGTCCTGCTCTCTGGCCGCGCGGACGGGGCCGGAACCGGCACGCTTGCCGGCGATCTCCTGTGCCTGGTGGCCGCGGTCTGCTGGGGCGGGCTGACGCTCGTCGGGCGCGCTACGCGGCTTTCGGCCGCCGCCCACGAAAAGGTGGTTCTCTACCAACTCGGCGTTTCCGCGCTTCTGCTGCCGCTTCTCTCGCTGGCCTTCGGCGAGCCCGGGTTCAAGACCCCGTCCGTGGCGGCATTGGCGGCGCTGGCCTATACGATCGTCATCGTCGCGTTCGTAGTCTACACGGCGCAGTACTGGCTGCTGACGCGCTATCCGGCCTCGCGCGTCATGTCCTTCATGTTCCTGGCGCCCGTGTTCGGGGTCATGTGGGGCGGCCTCATTCTCGACGAGCCGCTGACGCGGGAGCTGTGGATCGGGCTCGCCATGGTGGCTGTGGGCATTTGGCTGGTGAACCGGCGCGCTTGACGCCGGGGGCTCGGCTCCCCTTATGTTCCTGGTGTGCCAGTCGGCCGGACGGCCGCTGCCCTCGCGGGTGGAGGAAAGTCCGGGCTCCATGGAAAAACGGTGCCGGATAACGTCCGGCGGGGGCGACCCCAGGGAAAG
>JAGRKR010000548.1:0-308 GCA_020442225.1 Hyphomicrobiaceae bacterium
TCGAGGTTGATGCCGCCGAACGTCGGCCCCAGATAGCGCACGCAGTTGATGAAGGCGTCGACATCGGTGGTGTCGACCAGCACGTCCATGGCGTCGATGTCGGCGAAGCGCTTGAACAGCGCGCCCTTGCCCTCCATGACGGGCTTGGCGGCGAGCGCGCCGAGATTCCCGAGGCCGAGAATGGCGGTGCCGTTGGAGACCACCGCCACGAGGTTGCCCTTGTTCGTGTAGTCGTAGGCGAGGCGGGGATCATCGGCGATGGCGAGCACCGGCACGGCAACGCCCGGCGAATAGGCGAGGGACAGATC
>JAGRKR010000548.1:384-2678 GCA_020442225.1 Hyphomicrobiaceae bacterium
AGGGCTTCCTGCGCGGTGAAGCGCGCTTGCTCAGACTTCTTGGACATATGTCGGGAACGGCCTTTCACCGTGCAGAGATAGTGCGGCAGGGATCTCGCGATCCAAAGGGAGAGACACGATAGGGCTTGCCTTTGAGCGGCACAACTCGGCATTTCTGGTGCAGAGGGGCGCCGGCAGGAGCGGCGTGGTAAACGAAGGCAGGACGAGGTCGGGGCGTTTCGAGTGATGAGTGAAGGCGAGAACGGGCGCAAGCCAGCGAAAGGCGCCAGAACGGCCGGCAAGCCGCGCGAGGTGGTGGCAGCCGAGCAGGCGGTCGAGGCGAGCCCGGCCATGGCGCAGTATCTCGAGATCAAGGCGGCCAATCCCGACAGCCTGCTCTTCTACCGCATGGGCGACTTCTACGAGCTGTTCTTCGAGGATGCGGTCGCGGCGTCGCGGGCCCTCGGCATCGTGCTCACGAAGCGTGGCAAGCACCTGGGCGAGGACATCCCCATGTGCGGCGTGCCCGTGCACCGTGCGGACGAGTACCTGCAACGCCTCATCCGCGGCGGCTTTCGCGTGGCGGTCTGCGAGCAGCTCGAGGACCCGGCCGAGGCGCGCAAACGCGGCGCCAAGGCCGTGGTGCGACGCGATGTCGTGCGCCTGGTCACGCCCGGTACTCTGACCGAGGACAGTCTGCTCGAGGCGACCGCGGCCAACTACCTGACGGCCCTCTTCCGGGCGCCCCGCGAGGGTGCCGGCGAAGGGGGGGAGGTGGCGCTCGCCTCCATCGACATCTCCACGGGCGATCTGCAGGTCGGCTGCGTGGCTGCGGCGGACCTCTCCGGCGAGTTGACGCGCATTGCGCCGAGCGAGGTCGTGGCGGCCATCGGACGCGAGGAGGCGCCTGACATCTGGCTTTGCCTCGAGCATCTCGGCTTGACGGTGACACCCGTCCCATCGGCCTATTTCGACAGCCGCGCGGGGGAGCGCGACCTCAAGGCACGGCTCGGCGTCAGCGAGCTCGGCGGCTTCGGCGACTTCTCGCGGGTGGAGCTGGCGGCGGTCGGCGCCCTTCTCAAGTACATCGATCTCACGCAACTCGGCCGCAAGCCGCTGCTGCGCGCACCGCGCAAGGTCGGGCATACGGCCATCCTGGTGATCGACGCCGCGAGCCGGAACAGCCTGGAGCTGGTGCGGACCACCTCCGGCGAGCGCCAGGGCAGCCTGCTGGCCGCCATCGACCGGACGGTGACCGGACCCGGCGCCCGCGAGCTTGCCGCGCGCCTGTCGAGCCCCGTGACGGAGCCGGGCGAGATCGGGCGACGGCTCGATGCGGTCGGCTTCCTGATCGAGCAGGTTCTGCTCAGGGCCGGGCTGCGCGAGGAACTCGCTGGCGCGCCCGATGTGGCGCGCGCCCTGTCGCGGCTGGCCTTCCAGCGTGGCGGGCCGCGCGACCTCGCCGGCATCCGCGACGGGATCCGGGCGGCGGCGCGGGCATCGTTGCTTCTGGCTGGCGCAGGAGGCGTGCTCGGGCTGCCCGAGGTGCTGGCGCGCATCGCCGGGGAGCTGGCTCCCGACATTGACGGGCTCGGCGCGCGGCTCGAGGCTGCGATCGTGGACGATCCGCCCTTCCAGCGGCGTGACGGCGGCTTCGTCAAGCCGGGCTTTCGCGCCGATCTCGACGAGGCGCGACGCCTGCGCGACGAGAGTCGGGAGGTCATGGCCGGCCTGCAGACGCGCTATCAGGACGAGACGGGCGTGCGCACGCTCAAGGTGCGCCACAACAACGTGCTCGGGTACTTCGTTGAGGTGACGGCGCAGCAGGCGCGCCAGCTTATGACGGCGCCGCTCGACGCCACGTTCCGCCATCGCCAGACCATGGCCAACGCCGTGCGCTTCACGACGGTGGAGCTGGTGGAGATCGAAGGGCGCATCAGCTCGGCGGGCGAGCGGGCCCTCGCCATCGAGCAGGAGGTCTTCAACGATCTCGCAGCGCAGGCGGAGACGGCGGCCGCGTCGCTCAACGCGCTCGCGGCCGCCCTCGGCGAGCTCGACCATCATGCCGGCCTCGCCGAGCTCGCCGAGCGCGAGGGCTACGTTCGGCCCGTCGTCGATGTGAGCCGCTGCTTCGACATTCGCGGCGGCCGCCATCCCGTGGTCGAGCAGGCCTTGCGGCGTGGTGGTGGCAGCACGTTCGTCGCCAACGATTGCCTGCTCGGCGGCGCGGGGGCGCTGCCTCCGCCGGAGGGGTTCGCGGACGGCGGCGAGGCGAGCATCTGGCTGGTGACCGGGCCGAACATGGCCGGCAAGTC
>JAGRKR010000549.1:0-3607 GCA_020442225.1 Hyphomicrobiaceae bacterium
AGCTGCTGATGGCGGACGAGATCAACCGCGCCAGCCCGAAGACGCAGTCGGCGCTGCTGCAGGCCATGCAGGAGCATCACGTGACCGTGGCCGGCCAGCGCCACGACGTGCCGACGCCCTTCCACGTGCTGGCGACACAGAACCCGCTCGAGCAGGAGGGCACTTATCCGCTGCCCGAGGCCCAGCTCGACCGATTCCTTCTGCAGATCGACGTCACCTACCCCGATCAGGTGGCGGAGCGGCGCATGCTCTTCTCCACCACCGGCACCGAGGATCGCCGTCTCGAGGCGATTTTCTCGGCCGAGGAATTGATGTCGGTGCAGCGGCTCGTGCGCCAGATCCCCGTGGGCGAGAAGGTGGTCGACGCCATCCTCAAGCTGGTGCGCTCCGCGCGCCCCGGAACGGGCTCGAGCGCGGAGACCGACCGTCTCGTGGCCTGGGGCCCTGGCCCGCGCGCCAGTCAGGCGTTGATGCTGGCGGTGCGCGCCAAGGCGCTCATCGACGGCCGGCTGGCGCCGTCGGTGGAGGACGTGATGGCGCTGGCCGAGCCCATCCTCAAGCATCGCATGGCTCTGAGCTTCGCCGCCCGCGCCGAAGGCCACTCGATTTCCGACGTCATCGGCAGACTGACGGCAGCGCTCGAGTGAGGGCACAGTGAGCGCGGGAATTTCCGACTCCCCGTCCGGCGGCTCGGTTTTCGGGCTCGAGAACGAGGCGCATGGTCTCGCCGAGCGCTTGCCCGATCTCGTGCTCGAGGCGATGCGCGTCGCCAATACCGTTGCTCACGGCATTCACGGCCGCAGGCGCGCCGGTCCGGGCGAGACGTTCTGGCAGTTCCGCCATTTCCAGTTCAGCGACACCGCGCAGATGATCGACTGGCGTCGCTCGGCAAGCTCCGACCAGCTCTTCGTTCGCGAGCGCGAATGGGAGGCCGCTCATACCGTGTGGCTGTGGTCCGACCGCTCGCCCTCCATGCGCTTCCAGAGCGAGCTGTCGCAGACCTCGAAACATGATCGCGCCCTCGTGCTCATGCTCGCCCTGAGCGAGCTTCTGGTGCGTGGCGGCGAGCGCATTGGCGTGCTCGGGCTGACGCAGCCGACGGCCAGCCGGCGCGCATCGACGCGGGTCGCAGAGGCGCTGGCGACGAGTGCCGGGCTGCCGTCACAGGCCGCGAGCCTGCCGCCGCCCGTGCGGCTCGGCCGGTTCACGTCGGCGGTGATCATCAGCGACTTCCTCGATCCGCCGGAGGAGATCGGCCAGCGGCTCGGCGTGCTCGCCGCCAATGGCGTGGAAGGTCATCTCGTGCAGGTTCTGGACCCCGCCGAGGAGACGCTGCCGTACGAGGGGCGCGCGGAGTTCCTGGGGCTGGAAGGCGACGATCGCATGCTCGCGAACCGCGTCGAGGCCCTGAGGGAGCGCTACGTCGAGAAGCTGGCGCTGCATCGCGCCGCGGTCGAGCAGGTGGCTCGGCGCATGGGCTGGTCCTTCCTGGTGCATCACACCGACCGGCCGGCCGGCGAGGCCCTCCTGTCGCTCTTCACGCGCATGACGAGCGCCGCTGGCGACTATCGCTGGTCTCAGCCGCAAAGCAGCGGGCCCGCTCGGCCGGGAGGGCGGGCATGAGCATCGGACCGCTGGCTTTCCTGAGCCCCTGGCTGCTTACCGCCCTCGTGGCGCTGCCTCTCATTTGGTGGCTGCTGCGCGCCGTGCCGCCGCGCCCGCGTCGCATCGCCTTTCCGCCCACGCGCATTCTCGTCGGGCTCGAGAGCAAGGAGCAGACGCCGGTCAAGACGCCGTGGTGGCTCACGCTCATCCGGCTGCTGGCGGCGGGCCTCATCATCCTGGCGCTCGCCAATCCCGTGCTCAATCCCGACCGCGGCCAGACGCTCAAGGGCGGCGGTCCGCTCGTGCTCGTCGTCGACAACGGCTGGGCGTCGGCTCATTCCTGGGCGCAACGCATCCGGGCGAGCGAGAGCGTCCTCGCTCAGGCCGCTGCCGTCGGCCGTCCGGTGATCGTGGTGCCGACCGCTCCACCGACGCGCAGTGTCACGCTGCGGCTCGAGGCGCCGGCCAAGGCCAGGACGAGCCTCGCGGCACTTCTGCCGCAACCGTTCGCGCCCCGCCGCGCCGAGGCGTTGAAGCGGATCACCGAGGTTCTGCGGGGACAAAAGGACGCCGGCATCGTCTGGGTGTCCGACGGCATCGATCACGACCTCGAGGGCAAGGCCTTCGCCGAGGGGCTGGCGGCGCTCGCCGCCGCCGGAGGGCGCTACAGCGTCTATCTGCCCGGCGCCGACGATCACGCCCTGGCGCTGAGGGCGGAACCCGGCACGCGCGGCAAGCTCGAGGCCACCATCATCCGGGCCGAGGGCGGCACGCGCGAGGGACTGGTGCATGCCTATTCGGCCCGCGGTCAGCGCCTCGCCGAAAGCCGCTTCAAGCTGGCGCCGTCCGAGACGGCCGCCAAGGCCACGTTCGAGATGCCGCTGGAGATCCGCAACCAGGTCGCGCGGCTCGAGATTGCCGGTGAACGCTCCGCCGGGGCGGTCCATCTGCTCGACGAGCGCTCCCGCTGGCCGCGTGTCGGGCTGATCGGCGGAACCTCCCGCGAGCAGGCGCAGCCCCTGCTGGCTCCGCTCTACTACATCGAGCGCGCGCTCACCCCGTTCGCCGAGTTGCTCGTGCCGAATGAGGCGAACGTCGTCAATGCGCTGGGGCTGGCCATTCGCCAGAACGCCTCGGTGATCGTCATGGCCGACATCGGCACGCTCGTCGACGAGCCGAGGAAGCAGCTCGAGGAGTGGGTGAAGAAGGGCGGCGTTCTCGTGCGCTTCGCCGGGCCACGCCTGGAGAAGGGCAGCGACGAGCTGATGCCCGTGCCGTTGCGCCTCGGCGGCCGCACACTCGGCGGCGCGCTCTCCTGGTCGACACCGCAGCCACTCGCTCCCTTCGACGAGCAGAGCCTGTTCGCCGGTCTCACGGCGCCCGCCGACGTGCTCATCAACCGCCAGGTGCTCGCCGATCCGGCACAGCTTGGTCCGGAGACCAAGATCTGGGCGCGGCTCAAGGACGGCACGCCCCTGGTCACGGCCGCCAGGAACGGGGAGGGCACGCTCGTGCTCTTTCACGTCACGGCCAACTCGGATTGGTCGAATCTGCCGCTGTCGGGTCTGTTCGTCGAGATGCTCCAGCGCATCATCACGCTCGGTCGTGTCGGTGGCGCGGCCGAGCAGGGGACGACCCAGACCGGGGGTGAGATCAAGATCGCCGCCAGCGTGCTGAGCCCCTTCCAGAGCCTCGACGGCTTCGGAATTCTCAAGGCGCCGCCGGCCACCGCCCAGGCCATCGCGCTCGCCAAGCTCGCCGAGACGCGCCCGAGCCTGGAGCATCCGCCCGGCTACTGGGGGTCGCCAGCGGCACCGCGAGCGCTCAATATCGCCGGTCCAAAGCTGACGCTACGCTCGCTCGCGGGGACTCTGCCCGGCGGGGCCGAGCGTCTCGCCTATGAGAGTGAGCGCGCCATGCCATTGAAACCATCCCTGCTCATGGCAGGTCTCGCCCTGGTGTTCGCGGACGTCATTGCCATCATTCTTCTGCAGTTGGGCAG
>JAGRKR010000549.1:3686-5589 GCA_020442225.1 Hyphomicrobiaceae bacterium
ATGCCCAGGCGAAAGCCGAGGATCCCCTCGCCATGCGCGCGACGGCCAAAGCCACCTTCGCCTATGTGCTGACCGGCGACCAGGAAACGGATCGCATCAGCCGGCTGGGTCTCGAAGGCCTGAGGCGCGTGCTCACGGCCCGCACCGCCGTGGAGCCGGCCGAGGCGGTGGCTGTCAACGTCGCCACCAGCGAGCTGGCGTTCTATCCCATTCTCTACTGGCCGGTGCTGTTCAACGCCGAGCCGCTGCCCGAGGCCGTCGCCGCCAAGATCGACGCCTACATGAAGCAGGGCGGCATGATCATCTTCGACACGCGAGATCAGGGGCAGGCGTTGCCGACCGCGCGCGGCATGCGCGGGCCGGGCGCAACGGCGCTCCAGCGCCTCCTGAGCCGCCTCGACATCCCGCGCCTCGAGCAGGTGCCCGAGGGCCATGTGCTGACCAAGTCGTTCTATCTGCTGCGGAGCTTTCCCGGCCGCTACGAGGGAGGGCCGCTCTGGGTCGAAGCCGAGTTGGAAACCGGCGATGGCCGGAGCGGGCGACAAGCGCGCAAGTCGGACGGCGTCAGCTCGATCCTGATCACGTCGAACGATTTGGCGGCGGCCTGGGCGCTCGACGAGACTAATCGGCCGTTGCTGCCGGTTTCGCCGGGCAGCCCGCGGCAGCGGGAGATGGCATTCCGCGTCGGCGTCAACATCGTCATGTACGCACTGACGGGCAACTACAAGGCGGACCAGGTGCACGTGCCGGCGCTGCTGCAGAGGTTGGGGCAATAGCCGGGCCCGCTGGACCGACCGATGAAGCGGCGGACCGCGATCGTCGGGCAGGGCGCGACGACCACCGGGAACGGCCGCTGGCGAGCCCCGCGAACAAGCGCAGGCGTTGAGGAAAACGGCGGATGAGTTATTCGATTGATTTCTCGCCTTTGCTGCCCTGGACGGTGATCTGGGCCGCGGCGGCGCTCGCCGTGGTGCTCGCGGGCGTTCTGCTCTGGCAACGACGCCCCGGCGTGTTCTTCCGCCTGCTGGCGCTCGCCGCCATGCTCGGCGCCATCGCCAACCCGACCCTGCGCCAGGAAGAGCGCGAATATCTGCCCAATATCGCCGTGGTCGTGCTGGACGAGAGCGGCAGCCAGACGATCGCTGGCCGGCCCGCGCAGATGCAGGAGATCCGGCGCCAGCTCGAGGAGCGTTTCGCCCGGATCCCGAAGCTCGAGGTCAAGTGGGTGACGTCGTCGAAGCCCGGGGCGGAAGGCGCGAGCGGCACGACGCTTTTCACGGATCTCAACCGGGCGCTCGCCAACGTGCCACCCGATCGCGTGGCCGGGATCGTGATGGTCACCGACGGCCAGATCCATGACATCCCGAAGACCGCCGCGCAGCTTGGCTTCGATGCGCCCGTACATGCCCTGCTGACGGGTGCGCGCGGCGAGTTCGACCGTCGCATCCAGATCCTCAAGGCGCCGCGCTACGGTCTCGTCGGCTCGACGGGCGTGATCGAGGTGGCGGTGCGCGAATCAGGCGGCCGGCAGGCCGGCGAGGTGGCGGTGCTGCGCATCACGCGTGAGGGCCAGCCCGTCGAGACGCGCCGGGTGGTCGTCGGACAGAAGGTCGATATTGCCTTTGGCTTCCCGCATGCCGGAGCGAACTTCGTCGAGATCGAGCTTGATGCCCTGCCCGGTGAGCTGACCGCGGTGAACAATCGCGTCTTCGTCTCGGCGCAGGGCGTGCGCGAGAACCTGCGCGTTCTCCTGGTGTCCGGCGAGCCGCATGCGGGCGAGCGCACCTGGCGCAACCTGCTCAAGTCGGACGCGGCCGTCGATCTCGTCCACTTCACCATTCTGCGGCCGCCCGAGAAGCAGGATGGCACGCCCATCCATCAGCTCTCGCTGATCGCCTTCCCG
>JAGRKR010000550.1 GCA_020442225.1 Hyphomicrobiaceae bacterium
GGCAACCGCATCACCTGCCGCGACTGGTTCCAGCTCTGTCTCAAGGAAGGGCTCACCGTCTTTCGCGACCAGGAGTTTTCGGCCGACGAGCGCTCCGCCACCGTCCAGCGCATCGCCGATGTGCGTCAGCTCAAGGCGCACCAGTTCCCCGAGGACGCCGGTCCGCTCGCGCATCCCGTGCGACCCGGCAAGTACATCGAGATCAACAATTTCTACACCGCCACCGTCTACGAGAAGGGCGCCGAGCTCTGCCGCATGATCGAGACGATCGTCGGCCGCGCCGGCTTCCGCGCGGGTATGGACCTGTTCTTCGATCGCCACGACGGCGAGGCGGCGACCGTTGAGGACTTCCTGGCGTGCTTCGAGGAGGCGACGGGGGCGGATCTCACACAATTCGCCGTCTGGTATCAGCAGGCCGGCACGCCGGAGCTGGTCTGCTCGTTCAGCTACGATGCGGCTCGCAAAGAGGCCGAGCTCAAGATCGAGCAGGTGCTGAAGCCGACGCCGGGCGAGACGCGCAAGCGGCCGCTGCACATTCCCGTCCGTCTGGGACTGGTCGCGCCGGACGGCTCGGACATGCCACTGCGTCTCGCGAGCGGCGAGGAGGTCGCGGCCGGCGTCCTGCACGTGCGCAAGCGCAGCGAGACCCATCGCTTCGTCGACGTGGCGCAGCGTCCGGTTCCGTCGCTGCTGCGCGGCTTCTCGGCGCCCGTCAACCTGACGCTGGATATCTCCGACCGCGATCTCGAATTCCTGATGCAGCACGACGGCGATCTCTACAATCGCTGGGAGGCCGCACAGGCGCTGGCGACGCGCACGATCGTGGAGATCGTGCACACGCTCAGGGCCGGCAAGCGCACGGGACGCGGTACGGCCTTCGCCAAAGCCCTCGAGAAGTCGATCGCCGACCCCCGCCTTGAGCCGGCCTACCGCGCGCAGCTCCTCACCCTGCCGAGCGATGGCGACATCGCACGCCAGATCGGTCGCGACGTGGATCCCCAGGCCATCCACCGCGCCCGCACCCAGTTGCTCCGCCTGATCGGCCGCGAGCTGAGCCCGCTGCTCGAGAGCCTGTACGAGAAGATGCGCCCACCCGGCCGTTTCGCGCCCGATGCCGCCAGCGCCGGCAAGCGCGCATTGCGCAACGCGGCGCTGGCTCTCCTCGCCGCGCGTGGACGCCCCGAGGACACGGCACGTGTCGCCGCGCACTATCACGCCGCCCGCAACATGACGGATCAGTCGGCGGCGCTGGGGCTTCTCGCGGACGTCAAGGGGCCGGAGCGCGAGCGCGCCTTCGAGCACTTCTACGACCGCTGGCACGACGATCACATCGTGATCGATCGCTGGTTCTCCGCCCAGGCCATGTCCAGCCTGCCCGACGCGCCCGAGCGGGTCAGGGGGCTGTTGCGCCATCCGTTGTTCTCGATGACCAATCCCAACAAGGTGCGGGCCCTCGTCGGTGCCTTCGCCATGGGCAACCCGCTGCGCTTCAACAATCCCGACGGGCAGGGCTACGACCTCGTCGCGGATGCCGTGCTCGAGCTCGACGGATTCAACGCGGCGATCGCCGCCCGCCTGCTCTCCTCGTTCCGCAGTTGGCGGACGCTCGAGGTTGGACGTCGACGACGGGCGCAGCGGGCTCTCCAGCGCATCGCCCGCCGCAAGGGGCTGTCGAAGGACGTTTTCGAGATCGTCGGCAAGACGCTCGAGCAGGACTGACAGGGACGGCGCGGCCTTCGCCCAAAAGTTGCCCAACTTCGCACTGGACAGATGATTCGCGCGTCGGCGATGATAGCAACAGTGATTCGGTAGTCCTCCGGCCAGCCTCGGAGGAAATCTCTGACATACGGCGGTGGGGGGCACGGGAATGGCGCAACGCGCGTTTTCCCGCACGGGGAACTTTGGCCAAAGCGCCAGGGGTGTGCGGCTTTGGGAGCTGTTGGCGGGCACGCCATCGCAACGCGGGGCGCCGCTCAAGCGCCGCTCGCTGTTCGTACTGGCAGCGCTGACTTATTGCATCGGGCTGTGCGCGCTGGTGCCCGGAGCGGCCGGGGTCGCCGACGTCGCCCGGGGCGATGCCATGTCGCTGGGGCTGTCCGTCGTGCTGCTGGCGGCGGGCACCGTCATGGCGATCGGCATCCTGATGCCGGTAGAGCCGCACCTTGAGGTCGACGCTGTGGAGCGTCCCGTGGCGGCCGCAGCATCGCCCCACGAAACGCCGCGCCCGGAGGGCAGCGAGGCCGAGGCTTGCCTGGTGCGGCGGATGACGCACGAGCTGCGCACGCCCTTGAACGCTATCATCGGATTTTCCGATCTCATGCAACGCGAGCTGCACGGCCCGCTCGGCGACAACCGCTACAAGGAGTATTCGGATCTCATCCAGGCGAGCGGTCAACAGCTCCTGCAATCGACCACCACACTGCTGGCGCTGACACGACTTGCCGCCGAAAGCGAGCCGGTCCGCCTGGAGTGGCTCGAGGCGGGCGAGGTGGTGGCCATGGCCTGGGCGCGCATGGCGCCCGTGGCGTCGCGCAAAAGCATCGCCTTCGACATGGCGGGCGATCTCGGGGAGATCGAAGCCGACTGCGAGACGCTTGTGCAAGCGCTCTTGAGCCTTTTCGGCGAGTTGGTTGCCGCGGGAGCGGAGCGGAGCCGGCTGTGCGTCCGGCCGAGCCTTGAGCCACACGAGAGACTGGTCGTGCAGTTGAGCCCCGACGCCGGGGGCGCGCAAGACCAATCGCGCCACGCCGAGCGTCCGCTGTCGCTGGCCATGGCGGCGAAGTTCCTGGCGCGCAGCGGTTACGGATTGCGGGTGGATGAGGCGAGCGGAACCCACCGACGCATCGTCGTCGTCAGTGCGGCGCGGGCCAGTCAGTGACTCGGGGCTCGCCGTCGCCTCTCGCAGAGGACGGCAGACACGCCCCATCGATCGCCGCGCCGGACCTACTTCGGCGGTGCGGCCTTGCCCGCAGGATCGCGATCGCTCCAGGGCGCAAAGCCGGCCTCGGCGCCGATCAGCCGCACAAGCCGCCACTGGTTTCGCAGGAACATGCGGCGCTCCTCGGGTGACAGCACAGCGGCAATTTCGGCCAGCATCGGACGGGCGGCGGCGCGGGCATCGGCTTCCGCGGTATGGAGCCGCTCCAGAGCCGGCAGGAAGGCCTGGCGGTCGAAGCTGTCTGCGCGCAGCCTGCGGGCAACCTCGCGGCGTTCCTGCCGAAGCTTGCGCCAGACCGGAGCGAGCTTCGGCGCGTCGCGGGCGATGATGTCGCGGATGGCTTTGCGGCGTTCCTCCGGCAGGCGGCGTACGAAGGCGCGTTGCGATCCGCCGAAGGAATGGCCGAACCAGCCGCCGTGATGCGAGGCGAGCGTTCGCCCGATCAGCGCGCCGGCGATCAGGAGATTGATCGCCAGCGAGGCGATGAGAACCACCCAGAAGAGCCGCGACGCGCCTGCTCTGCCGCTCGGCCGTGGCTGTTGGGAAGCGCTCATAGCAGGTCCTCTTCGAGTGTGCTGATTTCGTCGCTCTGCGTCTGGCTCGGAGCCGAGGCGACGAGGCCGCTGAAGGCCGGGTCCGCCAAGCCGGCCGCGCCGATGTAGACGCCGATGATCAGGGAGGCGGCGAGCAGCGCTGCGATCTCCCAGGGCCGCGAGCGTGTCGTGAAGGCAGCGCGCGGAGCCCTGCGGCCCGGCGACAGCGCTATGACCTTGCCGCCGGAAGCCTCGGCGTCGGGCCGGGCGCTCTCGTTACCGCCCGTGGTCGCGGCCGCCATGATGCGGGCAATGAGCTCGTCCTGGCCGCTCGGCAGTGCGACCGGTTTGCGGTCGAGCAGGCGATCGAGTGCTGCGGCCTCGGCGACGAGCCTGCGCGCTTCCGGATCGTTGGCCACCAGAAGTCCGAGCGCCTGACGGTCGGTGGCGGGCCAGCGGGACTGGTCGGCGCCATAGGCGGCGAGCACGGCTTGCAGGCGCGCGAGCCCGCTCTGCCTCGATGTGTTTCTCGTCATGGTGTCACCGCTCCTCGTCGCTCACTCGTGCGTATCGTCATCGGGCAGAAGTTGCCGCCACTCGTCCGCCAAGGCTGCCCGCAGCGCCCGTCTGGCGCGCGAGAGCAGCGATTCTACCGCCTCGGCCGACACCTCCATCGCCTCTGCCACGTCGTCCTGGCTCAACTCCTGGAAATGGAAGAGAACCAGCGCCAGCCGCTGTCTTTCTGGCAGCGCCGCGAGGGCGGCCGTGACGCGCCGGGAAAGATCCTGCTCGTCGAGGGTGCGATCCTGGCCGCCGGTCACGCGGGTCTCCGGCATCTTTCCGTCGAGCGTCGTGAAGCGCCGCGAGCGCAAGCGGTCGATGCTGAGATTGCTCGCCACCCGGATCAGCCAGGGCCGCACCCCGGAAGGTCCGATCGCGAGGCCATTCGCGCCCTTCCACAAGCGGATCATGGTCTCCTGGGCGACGTCCTCGGCCTCGGCGCCGTCGTTCAGCATGCGCGCGGCGATGCCTGTCACCGTGGCGATGTGGCGCTCCACGATCCGGCGAAAGGCCGCCGTGTCGCCGCCGGCGATACGGCCGACGAGGTCGATCTCGTCGGCCCTCGCGGAAGCGGCCTCGGCAGGGGCATGGGACGCGCTGTCGTGCGGCGGCAATGTCGTGACCCTTCGCGCGCTCTCCTCGGCCGCAGTCGCGTTCGCCGGCAGCCGGCACCCGCTCTCGGCTCGGTTGACCTGCGCCCGCGCCACGAGCCCCACCCCAGGCCTTTGACCTGGGGTGGGGGC
>JAGRKR010000551.1 GCA_020442225.1 Hyphomicrobiaceae bacterium
CCAGCGCGTGATGATCGCCATCGCACTGGCCTGCGGTCCGCAGATCCTGTTCGCCGACGAGCCGACGACCGCTCTCGACGTCACGATCCAGTCGCAGGTACTGGCGCTGCTGCAGGAGATCCGCGACGAGCATGCCTTCGCGCTGGTTCTCATCACGCACGATCTGGGCGTTGTGGCCACGATCGCCGATCGCGTCGCCGTGATGTACGCCGGGGAGATCGTGGAGCTGGCCGACACCGTGGCGCTCTTCAAGCGCCCGAGCCATCCCTACACCGAGGCGCTGCTCAGGGCGATCCCGCGTTCCGATCGCGATACCGAAGAGCTGGTCTCGATCGAGGGGCAGGTGCCGCCGATCCACGACATGCCGCCGGGCTGCCGCTTTGCGGCGCGCTGTGCGCTGCGGGAGGATGTCTGTCTCGCGCAGCATCCCCCCTTCGCGCTGCTGTCGCCGACCCCGCGACATGACGTGCGTTGCCATGTCCGCGCACGATCGGCAGGGCGGAGTGCGGCATGAGCGGAGCGAGCATTCTGACGGTCAGCCACTTGCGCAAGGTCTTCACGACCAAGCGAGGCTTCCCCAATCCGACGATCGTGAACGTGCGCGCCATCGACGACGTCAGCTTCGAGGTGCGGGCGGGCGAGTCGTTCGGCCTCGTGGGAGAATCCGGCTGCGGCAAGTCGACCGTCGGTCGCTGCATCCTGCAGCTCATCGAGCCGACCGGCGGAGAGGTGACCTACAAGGGCCAGTCGGTAACGCGGGCGTCGCGCCAGGAGCTGGTCAAACTCCGGCAGAGAATGCAGATCATCTTCCAGGATCCCTATTCATCCCTCAATCCCCGGCTGTCCGTCGCCCGCATGCTGACCGAGCCGCTGCGCGTGCACGGGCTCTGCTCGCGCGCGGAGGCCGAGGAGCGGGTCAGGCGCGTCCTCGCCGATGTCGGTCTGCCGGCGGACGCCTACGCCAAGTTTCCGCACCAGTTCTCCGGTGGCCAGCGCCAGCGGCTGGCCATCGCTCGCGCCCTGGTGCTCGAGCCGGACCTCATCGTTGCGGACGAGCCGGTCTCGGCCCTCGACGTCTCGATCCAGGCGCAGATCATCTTGAAGCTGAAGGAGCTCAAGTCGAGTCGCAACTTGAGCTTCGTGTTCATCAGCCACGATCTCGGCATCGTGCGCTACTTCTGCGAGCGCATCGCGGTCATGTATCTCGGCCGCCTCGTCGAGCAGGGACCGGTGCCGGAGATATTCGAGGCGCCGCTCCACCCCTACACGAACGCCCTCAGGCTCGCGTCACCGGTGCCCGATCCGGAAAAACGCATCGCCTTCCAGAAGCTCGAGGGCGAGGTGCCCTCGCCGATCGATCCGCCGTCGGGCTGCTATTTCCATCCGCGCTGTCCGAAATGCACGAGCGTGTGCCGGGAGCAGGCGCCCGAGTGGCGTCAAGTATCGCCCGAGCGGCACGTGGCGTGCCATCACCCGTTGTGACGGATCTCAGCGGCCGATGTCGAAGCTGTAGGTCAGGCCGATCCCGCCGGTGAACTGGTTCTCGCTCTCGACGATCGGGCTGTCGGCCGCATCTCCGATGAGGCGGGCATAGCGGCCGCTGAGCTTGAGCGACCAGCGTGGAGCGAGCCGGATGTCGGCCGAAAGCCCCACGAACACGTCCTTGAAGCCCGAGCCTGCATCGTACACAGGCAAGCCGGCCAGGGAGGCCGCGCTCTGGAGGGGCGAGATCGAAAAGTAGGACGTCATGTAGGTGCCGTCGGCGTAGCTCGCGCCGGCCGTCGCCAGGAGTGAGAGCGAAGGCGTCAGCCTCGTGCGGCCCTCGGCACCGAACCTGACGAGCGCTCCGCCATCGTCCCCAGACACCTGGCGATGATAGGAAACGAAGGCGCGGAACGCGCCCGCCCGATACGCGACGAAGCCACCGGCCACGAAACCGCCGTCCACGTCGCCCAGGCCGGCGAGGCGTCGCGAATCACCCTCGTCGCGTCCGAAGCGCCAGCCGAGCAACGGCCCCACCTCGAAGCCGTTGAAATCGAGCACGCGCAGGCGCAGGTCGTCCGGTCCACGGAACTGCACCCGGCCGGTCTCGCCGAACGCCATGCCGGACGGCACGATCAGGGGGAAGCCGATGACCCGGTAGTCCTTCGATCCCTCGTACTTCGGAGCGACCACTACCACGCCGCCGACGCCGAATTGCCTGGGCATGGCGGCCGTCCAGTCCGTAGTGCCAGTGGCATGGGCCTGGCTGCCAGTCAGCAGGGCCGCCAAGGCGACAAGCGTTCTGAGTGTCGTGCTGCCGGAATTCAAGCGGGATAGCTCCATGTCGGTCACGAATGAATTGCTTCGAGACGATATACGCACGTACACTCAGCACGGACCAATGCCGTTACCAAATGCTTGCGCGCGCTGTTTATTGACGCTGTCGTGTTGCGCAGGTGCAACGATCCGGTCCATCGCCTGAAGGTTGCGTGTTGATCGATGGCCGGCGGTGAGGTGCGGACCGAGGCGGGCGTAGGCTGAGCAAGCAGGCGGAGCATGACGGTGCTGTCACGATTGTTCGCGAGCCGCGATGAATTCAGGCAGGTTGCGGCGCTGCCCTTGCGGCGGGCGCCGGACGGTACGCTTCTGGTCGGGCTTGTGACGAGCCGCGATACGGGGCGCTGGATCCCGCCGAAGGGATGGCCGAAGGCCGGCAAGGCTGCGCATGTCGTGGCTGCGGAGGAAGCGCGCGAGGAGGGTGGCCTCGTCGGCCGCATCGAGGAGCAGCCGGGTGGCATCTATCATTACCGCAAGAAGCTGCACTTCTTCGCCAGCGTGACCTGCGCCGTCGATGTTTACTTTCTCCACGACGTGGAGCAGTTGGCCACCTGGCCGGAACAGCGTGAGCGCCGGGTCGGCTTCTTTCCGCCCGAAGAGGCGGCCTCGCTTGTTGCCGAGCCCGAGCTCGCAGAGATCATTCGCAACCTCGCGACCGCCTAGGGCATCCGGGTGATCTGTGCCGCGGCGGGCGATGCCGCGCGCCCGGAACTCACCCCGCCCATGCGCCGTGGCCAGGCGCTGCCTTAATTACCGGACTCTCGAGGTCTGAACGGCGACCACTGGGTGTCGAACCCTCACCGACCCCACCACATCGCGTGGAAATGCCGCGAAACCTGCGGGCAATGCGGTATGGCGACACCCTGAGGGATTGTGTCGAGGGCGCGCAGCACCTATCAGAGCCGCTGATGCGCAAGTCGGCTAGGGCGAACAGATGAGCACTGAAACCGGGCAGGCGCCACGCGCGGCCGAGCGCCTTCGCAAGGTCTCCCTCGACAAGGACCTTCACAAGCTCGAGCGGGTCGAGGAGGCGACGCGCTCTCTCAGCCGTTCCCTGCTCGCGCCGGGTCTCGCGCTCGCCTTCCTTGCCGTTTCTGCCGTGGTCGCTGGCGTCCAGATCGGCGCCCAGCCGAACGCCCTGGTGCTGATTGCGGCCTCTGTCCTGGCGGGCTACATGGCGCTCAACATCGGNNCAACGACGTGGCCAACAATGTCGGACCCGCTGTCGGCTCGCGAGCGCTGACGATGACGGGCGCATTGATCATCGCGGCGATCTTCGAATGTGCCGGCGCGCTCATCGCCGGCGGCGAGGTCGTCAACACCATCTCGAAAGGCATCATCGATCCGTCGATGGTCGGATCGAGCGAAGTCTTCATCGCCACCATGATGGCGGCTCTGATCGCGTCGGCGGTCTGGGTGAACGTCGCGACCTACGTCGGCGCACCCGTCTCGACCACCCATGCCGTGGTTGGTGGCGTCGTTGGAGCCGGCATCGCGGCAGCCGGCTTCGGCATCGCCAATTGGCATGTCCTTGCCGCCATTGCGGCAAGCTGGGTCGTCTCGCCGCTGCTCGGCGGGATCATCGCGGCGCTGTTCCTGGCTTTTATCAAGGCGAACATCATCTATCGCCACGACAAGATCGCTGCGGCCCGCCTCTGGGTGCCGGCGCTCATCGCCATCATGTGCAGCGCCTTTACGGCCTACCTGATGATGAAGGGCCTGAGCCGGATCTGGAAAACCTCGGCGATGGTCGTGGCGCTCGTCTCCGGCGGCGTACTCGTCGGCTCGTTTCTGCTGCTGCGACCGCTCATCCGTCGACAGAGTGCGCACATGGAGAACCGCAATCAATCGCTGCGCAAGCTCTTCCACCTGCCGCTGATCTGCTCGGCGGCACTCTTGTCGTTCGCCCATGGAGCCAACGACGTGGCCAATGCCGTGGGCCCGCTTGCCGGCATCCTGCACAGCTCCGCGAGCGGCTCCGTCGCCGGCAAGGTGGCGCTGCCGTTCTGGATCATGATCATCGGCGCTGCCGGCATCAGCATCGGCCTGTTCCTGTTCGGGCCGACGCTCATTCGCACCGTCGGCCAGGAGATCACCCGCATGAATCCCGTGCGGGCCTTTTGCGTTTCGCTGTCGGCGGCGATCACCGTCATCGTGGCGTCCGCGCTCGGCTTGCCGGTAAGCTCGACCCACATTGCGGTGGGCGCGGTGTTCGGCGTGGGCTTCTTCCGCGAGTATTATACGAGCCGCAGCCGCCGACGACGGGACTACATGGCCAGCAAAGGGGCGCGCGCGAGCAAACGTCGCGAGCCGGCGCTGGCGGAGCAGCAGTACCTCATGCGCCGCAAGCTGGTGCGGCGCTCGCACTTCACGGTGGTCGTGGCTGCGTGGGTCATCACGGTGCCTGTGGCGGCGGTCCTGGCGGCCGTGATCTTCCGGGTCTTCGTGCTGCTGGGAATCTGAGCCCGTCGCGCCGGACGTCCGCTGTCCCGACTCGTGAGGATCGGCATATGGACCGGCGGCGGGCGACATGGCAGGATCGCCACGCCAACCCTCTTGCCCCGCGCACCCTCCCGCCTTGCCGCGAACGGACGAAATGCGACAGAACCTCATCCTCAACGCCCAGACTCTCGCCCGCGTGCCGTTCGATCAGCGCGTGCGTGCCGCGGCCGCCGCCGGCTATCGCGGCCTCAGCATCCGACCGCTCGAGTATCGCGATGCCCATGCCGCCGGGATCGACGACCGGCAGATGCTGAAGCTCCTGGCCGCGGCCGATATCGAGGTCACGGAAATCGGCTTCGCCGCGACGTGGCTCGGCAACGGTCGTTTCGGCATCGACGAGGATGAGGACACGCTCTGGCACATGGCAGAGCTGTTCCGGCCAAGGCAGCTCAATGCGGGCCTGTGGGAGGCGCACGATCCCGTGGAGGTCGCTCGGGCCTTCGCGGTGCTCTGCGATCGGGCGGCCGAGCGAGGTCTGCTGGTCGCCCTCGAGTTCATACCGCACAGCGGCATTCGCACCCTTGCCGCCGCATCGCAGATCATCGCGCGCGCGAACCGTGCGAATGGCGGCCTCATTCTCGACGCCTGGCATCTGGAGCGCACGGGCGAGCCATACTCGGCGATTGCAGAGGTGCCGGCGGACCGCTGGCTG
>JAGRKR010000552.1 GCA_020442225.1 Hyphomicrobiaceae bacterium
GAGCGTCCCCTGGTCGCCGAGTTCTATCAGCGCTGCTTCGGCGAGGAACTGCCGGAGAGCGCCGCCAACGTGGCGTTGAGCTGACACTGCAGGAGCGGTCGGGCGGCGGCTGAGAGGCCGGCCGCCACGACCTGCCCGCGGCACGCGGGCGCTGCGGGATCTGGAGCCGAGGTTGCAGGGCATGGCCACTCCGACGAAGCGCAAGGACTCACCGGTCGAGCCGTTCAAGCAGGCGCTGGGACTGACCGTCCGCGCCATCGCTGGTGATGGCGAGATCCAGGTGCACTACGCCGCCGCCAAGCCCGAGATCGAGGGCAAGTCGGTGCAGCTGCCCGAGCCTTCGCGCATTCCTTCGCGCCGGGAGCTGGCCGTGATCCGCGGCTGGGCGGACTCGCTGGCACTGCGGGCGGCGTGTCACGACGCGAAGCTCCATTCCAAGCTGGCGCCGTCCGCCGGCGCGGCGCGCACCGTGTTCGAGGCCTGCGAGCGCGCGCGCATCGAGGCGCTGGGCACGCAGCGGATGCCCGGCATGGGCAAGAACCTCACCGCGAAGGTCGAGGATCATTACAGTCACGGCCGCTTTGCGGAGGTCACCGACCGCAAGGATGCCCCGCTCGACGAAGCGCTCGCCTTGATGCTTCGCGAGCGCCTGACCGGCCAGGCGCCGCCCGAGTCGGCGCGGGCGCTGGTCGATGTGTGGAAGCCGTGGGTCGAGGAGCGGGGCGTGAAGATGCTCGAGCGCCTGGAGAGCCTCGCGGGCGACCAGGCGTCCTTCGGCCGGGCTATGCGCGATCTCCTGCAGGCGCTCGATCTCTCCGAGGAGCTGGCCGAGGGCCAGGAGGAGGAGAGCGACAGCGACGATCAGGAGCAGCAGGAGGGCGGCGACTCCGACACGGAGGACTCCGCCGACAGCGAGAAGTCCGAGGAGGCCCCGAGCGACGATCAGCGCGGCGAGGGTGAGGAAGGCGACGAGCAGGAGACGACCGAGGCCGGAGAGACGGACGACTTCGATGCCGACAGCGAAGGCATGGAGGACGCCGACAGCCAGGAGCCCTGGCGGCCCAACATGTCCGTGCTCGATAGCCCCGAGGCCTTCGGCTACAAGGTCTTCACCACGAATTACGACGAGGAGATCAGCGCCGAGGATCTCTCGACGCCCGACGAGCTCGAGCGGCTGCGGAGCTTCCTCGACAAGGAGCTGCGCAATCTCGCGAGCGCGGTGGCGCGGCTTGCCAACAAGCTGCAACGCAAGCTGATGGCGCAGCAGAACCGGGCCTGGTCGTTCGATCTGGAAGAGGGCATGCTCGACGTGGCGCGCCTGCCGCGAATCATCATCGACCCGATGTATCCGCTGTCCTTCAAGCGCGAGCAGGACACCACGTTCCGCGACACGGTCGTCACTCTCCTGCTCGACAACTCCGGGTCCATGCGCGGTCGACCGATCATGGTCGCCGCCTGCTGTGCCGACATTCTCGCCCGTACGCTCGAGCGCTGTGGCGTCAAGGTGGAAATCCTCGGCTTCACGACACGGGCCTGGAAGGGCGGCCAATCGCGCGAGGCTTGGCTGGCCGCCGGCAAGCCGCTGTCGCCGGGACGCCTCAACGACCTGCGCCACATCGTCTACAAGCCGGCCGATGCCCCCTGGCGCCGCTCGAAGCGCAACCTGGCGCTGATGATGCGCGAGGGCCTGCTCAAGGAGAACATCGATGGCGAGGCGCTCGCCTGGGCGCACAAGCGCCTGCTGGGGCGGCCCGAGCAACGCCGCATTCTCATGATGATCTCCGATGGCGCGCCCGTGGACGACTCGACGCTGAGCGTCAACTCGGGCTGCTACCTGGAGCGCCACCTCAGGCAGGTGATCGAGGAGATCGAGACGAAGTCTCCGGTCGAGTTGATCGCCATCGGCATCGGTCACGACGTCACGCGCTACTATCAGCGTGCCGTCACCATCACCGATCCGAGCGAGCTAGCAGGTGCGATGACGGACAAGCTGGTCGAGCTCTTCGATCAGCAGACCGCAGAGGCCATGCCGGGTCCAGGGCGCCGGCGCGTCAGCTGAGGTGACATCGGGACATGGCTGGGATGCACTGCACTGGGGGCGCGCGTCCGCGGTGGTACAGCGCCCTGCGCCCTGCATTTCTGCTGGCGGCGCTGGTCGGAACGGTACTGGTCGGCGGCTCCGCTGCCGCCGGTCCGGGGGCGCAGGTCGGCCGCGACGGTGAGGCCATCCCCGTTACCGCTCGCGTCCTCGCCGGGTTCGACCGGGTCAACGCCTCGAAGCGGCGCTTCGGCAAGCTCGAGTGGCGTGGCGGCCTGGAGCTCACGTCGCCGCACCGTTCGTTCGGCGGCTGGTCGGGGCTCATCGTCGATCCCAAGGGCGAGCGCATGCTCGCCATCTCTGACGACGGTCATTGGCTGACCGCACGCTTGAGCTATCGCGCCGGCCGGCTCGTCGGACTCACCGAGACACGCCTCGGCCCGCTCCTCTCGACGTCGGGCAAACCCTTGCGCGGCAAGCGCGAGCGTGACGCCGAGGGGCTTGCCCTGTTCTCCGGTGGTTTCGAGCGCGGCGAGGCCCTGATTTCCTTCGAACGCTATCACCGGATCGGCCGCTTTCCCTTGAGGCGGGGCATCCCTGGCAAGCCGACGGGATACCTGAAGCTGCCGGCCGAGATCCGCCGGCTCGGCTCGAACAAGGGGCTCGAAGGCGTGGCGGTGCTGCAGGCGGGCCGCTACAGGGGCTGGGTGGCCGCCTTCGCCGAGCGGCCGCGCTCAGGCAAGGGGCCGCGTCAGGTCTGGCTGTTGCAGGGCAAGCGCGCGCTTGCGTTCCACATCACGGATCGTGGCGACATGGACGTTTCCGACGCCGC
>JAGRKR010000553.1:0-3156 GCA_020442225.1 Hyphomicrobiaceae bacterium
GGGGGGCCGCAGCGTCAGGCTGCTGCGGCGGATCGTCGGGCGGTTGCAGGAGATCGTCGGGCGGCATCGGCGGCGGCGGCGGCGGCAGCTTCACGTCGTGATCGCGATCGAGATGCAGCCAGAGCGGCCCGAGCCCGCCATCCGTAGCCGCCAGCGTCTCGGGGGTCACGATGGTCCCGGCGACAAGCGCCGTCTCGCCGAGACGGCGCCGCAGCGACAGCCAGGTCGCGAGCGTGTCGGCCTGCGCCTTGGCGGCCACGCAGGCGCTGTCGCGGACATCGGCATTCGCCGGGCAGGGACCGGCAAGCACGACCGAGACGAGCCAGACCGTGCGACCGTCGACGCTGAGCTTCACGGCGGTGCCGGCGGAATGCGCGGGCTGTGCGGCGACGCCGCCCGGCAAGGCCAGCTCGCTCAAGTGCTCCTGACGCAGCACGCGCAAGCCCCGCCGCCGACGCACCACGATGGCGGTGTAGCCGCCGGGTCCGATCGCCAGCTTGCCACCGGGCGCCGTCTCGTCGCTGGCATGGGCCAGAACCTGACGCGAAAGAACGATCTGGAATTGGCGGGCCGAGAACAGCCGGCGGATCGTGGCGAGATCGGAGACGCCCTGCAGCGCTACGATATCGGCGTCCCGCAGGGTCGCCGGAGGCGGCGCCTTGGGCTTGCCGGTGTCGCGCGGCCCGAACGTGTGGCGCCAGACCGGGCGCGCGGCGCGCTGCTTCAGCGCCGCGGCATCGCTCTGCATGGTCCACGTGGCGATGCGCAATTCGCGAGCCTTGGCCGCCGCACTGCCAGCGGCGAGCAGGACCGCCAGCAACAGCATGCAAAGCCGGCTCGTGCGTGTCGTGCGCATGTCGCCCCGCTGTCCCGGGAGACGCCTTGTCAGAGCCCTGGCGTCTGCTTCGGCTCGCCCTGATCCGTCACCTTGCCCGCCCTGTCGGGGAACCGCCGCAGCACGGCGCGCTTCAGAAGATTGATCAGCACGACGAGAACGCCGATCCCGGCCGTCACGAGGACGACCGGGATCACGATCGGTGCGAACACCCACAGCACGATCGACGCGAGGGCGGCAATGGCCGCAAGCAGTATCAGCAGTACGATCGTGCGCAGCATGACGGGTGCTTTTCTCCGTCTTGGACGGACGCGAGCCCTCAGTCCCGGCGCGTCAGGCCGAGCATCTGCCGGGCCTCGGCCACGGACGCGATGGTGCCGCCGAGGTCCTGGACGATGCGCGCCGCCTTCTCGACGAGTGCGGCGTTGCTCGGCGTCTTGACGCCGCGCGAGAGGTAGAGCGCGTCCTCCATGCCGATGCGCACGTGCCCGCCCAGCATGTAGGCCATGGCGACCATCTGGAAGGCCATCCGGCTTGCTCCGAACGACGCCCACTGGCAGCCCTTTGGCAGCATCTTGACGGCATAGGAGAGGGTGTCGGGCGTGGCGGCGAAACCGTACTTGATGCCCGTGCAGACCTGGAAGAGCGCGGGCATCTTGAGCGTGCCCTCGGCCACGAGGTCGTGGGCGAGCGAGATGTCGCCGCTGTCGAAGACCTCGATCTCGGGTTTCACGCCGGCGGCATAGATGCGCTCGGCCATGATGCGGATGTTGCGCGGCGAGTTGATCACCGCTCCGCCGCCGAACCACATCGTGTTGAGGTCGAGCGAGCAGATCTCCGGCTTGAGCTCGACGATGTGCTCGGTGCGAATCTCGGGGGTGGTCAGTGCCGTGCCGGGTCCGGCGACGGCCGGGTTGTCGTCGCTCGGCATGTAGCGGCCGCCGGGACCGGTCGTCAGGTTGATGATCATGTCGGTGCCGGAGCTGCGGATGCGCTGCACGACTTCGCGGTAGTACTCGAGCTTCATGCTGGGCACGCCCGTCTCGGGATCGCGCACGTGGATGTGGCAGATCGCGGCACCGGCCTTCACCGCGCCGACGCAGGCGTCGGCGATCTCTGCGGGCGTCACGGGCAGGGCGGCATTGTGTGCGCGGGTCGGATGGCTGCCGGTCACGGCGCAGCTGATGATCGTCGGGCTCATGCGGGGGTCTCCTCCGGTCGTTGTGTGTTTGAAAGCTCGGCCGAGCAGTGCCTTCGTCGCTTTCTAGACCGGTTTGGCGGCGCTGGCGAGTGCCTGAGGCGCGACGAATGGAGGGTGGTCGGAAAAGTACCGTCGTCCTAGAATGGTGCGGGTCTTTCCGCGCTGGCGTTTCGTCAGGTTGTGTCGATCGCACAAGGAGACAGTGAGTATGCAGCGCTCCAACTGGGGGGGCCGTGACGGGGAGCCGGCTCCGCCGGAGGCGACGAGCGGTCCTGTCGCTCCTGGCGGCTATCGGTCGGTGTTCAGGGCCGGGCTGTTCGCCGGGCGGGTGGCGATCGTCACGGGCGGCGGCAGCGGCATCGGCCGGTGCACAGCGCACGAGCTGGCCGCACTCGGGGCTCGCATCGCCATCGTCGGGCGGACGCAAGCGAAGCTCGAACGGGTGGTCGGGGAGTTGCGGCAGGACGGCCTCGAGGCCGTCTGTCACGTCTGCGACATCCGCGACGAGGCGCGCGTGCGCGAGGTCGTCGCCGCCGTGATTGCGCAGTTCGGCCGCATCGATCATCTCGTCAACAACGCGGGCGGACAATTTGCGGCGCCGCTGGAGCGCATCAGCGCGAAGGGCTTCGACGCGGTGGTGCGCACCAATCTCCTGGGCGGGTTCCTGATGGCGCGTGAATGCTATACGCAGTGGCTGCACGCGCACGGCGGCTTCATCGTCAACATCGTCGCCGACATGTGGCACGGCATGCCGGGCATGGGGCACTCGGGGGCGGCCCGCGCCGGCATGGTCAACTTCACTGAGACGGCGGCGCTCGAGTGGGCCGGCGCCAACGTGCGCGTCAACGCCGTAGCGCCCGGCTGGATCGCCTCGGAAGGCATGGACCGCTACCCGCCCGAGCGCGCCGCCTACATACGCAACCGCAAGAATCTCTCGCCGATGGGGCGCGTGGGCACGGAAAGCGAGGTCTCCGCGGCCATCGTGTTCCTGCTCTCGGAGGCGGCCGGGTTCATCTCCGGCACGACGCTGCGCGTGGACGGCGCGGTGCCGAATGCCAGGCCGTTCGTGCCGCTACCCCGCCCCGAGCAGCCGCTTGCAGGTTTCAACGGCTTCCACCGG
>JAGRKR010000553.1:3309-4879 GCA_020442225.1 Hyphomicrobiaceae bacterium
TGGTGGTCGCAGGGATCTCATCAAAGCAAGGGCCGCTCCATGACGCCATCAAACGACGAGGACTTCGGCTTCGCGCCCGATCACGACCAGCCGATCCCGTATCGCAAGCGCATCCGCGACTACTACGTGACGCTCGGCTATGGCGCACCCTATCGCTGGGCGCACTATCGCGACGTGCCGTTCACGCCGCTCGCCAAGCCGCTGGCGGAGTGCCGCGTGGCGTTGATCACGACAGCCGCACCCTACCAGCCCGACAAGGGCGACCAGGGGCCGCGCGCGCCCTACAACTCGGCGGCCAAGTTCTATACGGTCTATTCGGGCGATGCCGCGGCCGACCACGACACCCGCATTTCCCACATCGGCATCGACCGCAAGCACACCACGGCGGAAGACTCCGGCACCTGGTTCCCCCTGCCGGCGTTGCGCGATTACGCGCGCCAGGGCCGCATCGGCGAGGTGTCGCCGCGCTTCCACGGCGCACCGACGAACCGCAGCCATCGCACGACGCTCGACGTCGACTGTCCCGAGATCGTGGCCCGGTGCCGGGAGGACCGGGCGGATGCCGCCATACTCGTCGCCAATTGACCCGTGTGTCACCAGACCGTGAGTCTGGCAGCAAGAGCACTGGAAGAGAGCGGCATCGCCACGGTCGTCATGGGCTGTGCCAAGGACATCGTCGAGTACGCGGGCGTGCCCCGCTTCCTGTTCAGCGATTTCCCGTTGGGTAACGCCGCCGGCAAGCCGCACGACAAGGCCTCGCAGGTGAGCACGCTCGGGCTGGCTCTCGACGTGCTCGAGCGGGCGCCTGCGGCACGAACCACCGTGCAGAACCCGCTCTACTGGGCGGCGACGGGTGACTGGAAGCTCGATTATTCGAACATCGCCCAGCTCTCGCCCGAGGAGATCGCCCGGCGCCGGGCGGAGTTCGACCGCAACAAGCAGATCGCCAAGGAGCGCCTCGCGGCGGACAAGGGGAAGACGGGGGCGGCAGAGTAAGGACGAGATTGCGCGCGCCAGCGACCTCGCTCTAGCGATTGTCGTCGTCGTCCTCCGGGGCGGCGTCTTTCGGCGCGACGCCGGACTTCTCGGCTTCCGCCAACTTGCGTCTGGCGTAGATCCTCTCCCCCTCTTCGGGGGTCAGTTGGATCATGAGGTTCTCTGCCCGACGTATGACTTTCGGCTCTCGCGACGCAGCAAAGGTCGGCCGCTGGCGGCGGCGCGACGGGGTCTCGTTTGAGCTGCGATACGTCTCCTTGTGCGCGATATGACGCCGCCGACCGAGTCCCGACGCGGTTACGATCCGGGGAGGGGCTTTCGCGGTTCTGGTGCCACCGGCCAGCTTCGATGGATAATGATAGCATAGTCGTCATGGAGGACGGCCGCCGCGGCCGTCTGCCCTTGACGTCGCCGGTATGCGCGACCACCCTGGCGTCCGGAGCTTCACGAGGAAAGTCTGATGGCCAAGCCGTTCCAGGGCGTTCGCGTCCTCGATTTCACGCAGGTGTTCGCGGGCCCGTTCGGCGCCTATCAATTGGCGCTGCTCGGGGCCGATGTGATCAAGATCGAGCGT
>JAGRKR010000554.1:0-180 GCA_020442225.1 Hyphomicrobiaceae bacterium
GCCCTCGCTCACGACCGCTGGCTCAGCCTGGAGGTCGTCGCGCGTCGCGACCGCGGCGATGCGGCCTGGACCTGGCGCCTGTCGCGCAAGTGCTGACGATCATGAGAGACCGGGCGCGCACGCGTCACACACCGCCGGGCGCGCGGGTGATATCGCTATTCAAACACTGCTTGGATTGAG
>JAGRKR010000554.1:189-5151 GCA_020442225.1 Hyphomicrobiaceae bacterium
AACCGCTGACCTCGTGAATGCCATACAATATTTCTCCGTTACGCGCATTTTCGATGCATGTTGATTTATTCGCCAAATCAATGGATTATGTCCGTCGGCAAAACTCAGTATCGTGATGGTATTCGCCCTAATGTGGTAGCCCCGTGGTAGCCGGAGACATTTTTTTAGGTCTTGTGAATACGGACTATCAGCCGGCGCTTTTGGAAACACGTGGTAGCCGGCTGGTAGCCCGAGACCCAATGGCAAATGTCTCGTCGTCACGAACCGAATTTTAAATTGGTAGCCCGAATGGTAGCCCGATCAAACATCCGCATCACGCTTGCCTCCCTCGCACCCCTAGCGCCCGGCGACACGCTTTGGGATAAAGCCGTCAAAGGATTCTGCGCACGCTGCAGGGCAGGCGGAACGATCACCTACGCGCTCAAGACCCGCATCAAGGGACGGCAGCGCTGGATCACGATTGGCCGGCACGGCGCGCCCTGGACGCCCGAGACGGCGCGAAGGGAAGCACTACGCATTCTTGGCCATGCTGTCCAAGGCGAGGACCTCGGCGAGCAGCGACAAGCCGAACGCGGAGAGCCGACGCTCGCCATTGTCATCGATCGGTTTCTCGCAATCCACGGTCCCAAGCTCAAGCCGCAGACCTGCCTCGACTACGCGCGCATCTTCAACAAGACCGTCATTCCAAAACTCGGCCACCTCAAGATCAGTGCCATTACCCGCGCCCACTGCTCCCAGTTCCACACCAACATGGCGGCGACACCACGCAAGGCCAATCTCGTTCTCGACATCCTGTCTCGGGTCATGACCTGGTCGCAGGAGCATGGCTATCTATCCGAGGACGCCACGAACCCGACAAAGGGAATCAAGAAATTCCGAGAGACGCTCCGCGAGCGCTATCTTTCGCCAGACGAATATCAGCGCCTTGGCTACGTGCTCGATCATCTCGAAGGCTCACGGGGCGAGTCGCTCTTCGCCATTGCGGCCTTGAGACTCCTGATCCTCACCGGCGCGCGTCTCAACGAGGTCCTGACCCTCAAGTGGAGCTACGTCGACTTCGAGCGAGGCGTATTACGACTGCCGGACTCGAAGACAGGAGCCAAGCTCATTCGCCTCAATCCTCGGGCGATCGATGTCCTGTCAAACCTGCCCCGCGTCAAAGGCAACCCGTACGTCATCGTTGGCCAGCGGCAGGGCAGCTGGCTGGTCAATCTCCAGAAGCCCTGGCGTCGCATCCGCGCCATGGCCGGCCTGCCCGATGTCCGCATCCACGACCTCAGGCACTCTTTCGCGAGCATGGCGGTTTCGTCCGGAGCGTCCCTCCCCATGATCGGCGCGTTGCTCGGCCACAGCCAACCCCGCACAACGGCCCGCTATGCCCATCTGGCCGATGACCCTGTCCGACAGACCAACGCACAGGTTGGCGACGCCATCTCAGCTGCGATGGGAGGGGATGAACCCGCCTAATTCAACCATGAAAGCGGCCGTCCTCCAACACGGCCGCCCAATCTCAGCCTGATTGAAGAAGGTCAGCGAGCCTTCCGGTCACGACGCTAACGAGCCTCCCGAACAATATCCCGGATCTCTTGGTCGAGCCGCAGGCGACGCTCCTCCTGCAAGGATCGCAGCATTCGCTCCTCTGCACGTCTCTGCGACTCGCCGCGAGACATCGTGCGCGTGCGTGTTTCGGTCGTCCTCTTTTGCTCTTTTGGCTTGATCTTCGCCCAAGGGATGCCGTCCTTGTCGGGAATCGGCTTGACGATTTCCACTTTCACAATCGTCTCTTTTTCCTTGGGTGGCTCCGTGTAGGGTGCCAACCTCACAATAAGCTCATGCGAATCGAGACGGTCTGCTGTCAATTCGACGTTCCCGCTCAGCTGCTTCTTCGTGATCCCCGTAATCGAGAAGCTCGGCTTCACGCCACCATTGAACTTGAGCGTGAACTTAAGTGTGTGAACGAACCCGACGTCGGCAGACTTGAATTTTCCACCAATCTCCTTGGTTAGAACGAATCTCCTGACGATCTCGGACATGCCTACAACGCCCGTGATCGGATAGAAATGCTCCGATCTCGACGGAGGGGCAGCTCTGCACGCCGCTTCATTGATCTTGGCCAGCGTCTCCGCAAAATCAACCTTGTTCTCGCCAAAGCGATATCTCGAGACGCCTCCTTTGAGTTCAAGAGAAAAGGTCCCCAAGTGAATGGGCCAAGTCGCTGTCAGAAGTCCCGATTGATTCCGATTCTCTGTCGCCGACAAGGTCAAGCCATAACCGATGATAGACGAATGAACCCAATGCCTTGGCCCATACTCAGTTTGCAAGACATGGAATAATTCGCACCTCACTCGCTGTAAGATATGATAAGGCTCGACACTGGGCGCATCAGCGGGATTAGGGATATGCGAACAAGATGCACAAGCGAATGCACTTAGCCCCAAGAACAATACACGCAATTTACTCACTTGCCCCTCCCCTTACGCAAACATCACACTCAACCTTACATTGGAGGCGATCGCGCATCTGTAGCCACTTGGCCACAGCGTCAGGGATTCCTGTCCTGAGCCGCTTTCGACGGTGCTGCCTCAGCTGGGCCACGCGCCAAATCGAATGGAGCGCAATGTCACTGCCCATCTCATCAGCACAAAAGCATGCTCGCACGCTCTCATGCCGTTCCCTTGGCGGTGTGATCGTGACAGCATGTGCGCATGAAGACGATTGCACTCCTCTCGCAGAAGGGCGGCTCCGGCAAGACGACCATCAGCCTGAACCTCGCCATTGCCGCGACGCTCAAGGGCGAGAGCGCCGTCGTCATCGACCTCGATCCTCAGCAGAGCGCTGCCCGCTGGTCACGGCTGCGTTCGGCAGACGCGCCGGTGATCCTTCCGGGCCATGGGCCTAATCTCGCCGACCTGATCGCGCGCGCCCGTGACGGTGGCGCCGACCTCGTCATCATCGACACCGCGCCCAAGTCGGAGAGTGCGTCGCTCGTCGCCGCCAAGCTCGCCGACCTCGTCCTCATTCCCTGCCAGCCGTCCAACCTCGACCTCGACGCCATCGCCGATACCGTGAACATCGCGACACTCGCCGGCACGCCCGCCGCCTTCGTGCTCAACAACTGCCGTGCGTCCAGCAGTCTCGCCGAGCAGGCCGAGGAGGCGCTGGCGGGCTACCGCCTGCCTATCGCCCCGGTGCGGCTCGGCAACCGTGTGGCCTACGTCAAATCGCTGGCGGACGGCCAAGGCGTCCTCGAGCACGAGCCGCGTGGCAGGGCGGCGCACGAGATCACGCAGCTGTTCAACGCCGTCAACAAGCAGGTGCATCTATGAGCCCGTGCGCATGTTCACGTATGCGACGGAGGGCATGTGCGCCGATCGCCCATGCGCGCGTCCCGACATGTCGGCGGCCCATCATGCGCGCAGGCGCGCACTCCACCAATCTCACATTCGAACAGGAGGACCTATCCACATGAGCACATCCGAGCGTGTCAACAAGCTGAAAGCCGCCATGCAGGGCATGGCTGGCGTCCCCGAGCCCCAGGCAACGCCGCCGCCGGTCCGCGCCGTCGAGCCGGTGCCGCCCGAAAAGTCTGCTCCGAGCGCTCTCGCACCAAGCCGGCGCGGCAAGCGCAACGTCTCGGCCTACATCGACGCCACCGCCGCCAAGCAGTTGCGGCTCCTGGCGGTCGAGCGCGATGCCTCGACCCAGGGTCTGATCGAGGAGGCCCTCAACGACCTCTTCCGCAAGTACAACAAGAGCCCCATCGCCTGATGGTCGACGCCACGACGCCCCTGCCGGACATTCGCGATGACGACCTCAAGGCGGAGCTCGCCAAGGTCCGCCACACAGAGAACGCGCATCTCTTCGCGCAAGGACTGGCGCGACAGCAACTGGCCCGCGATCGCGCCCGCGGCCAGGACATGCCGACCATCGATCGGATCCGCGACAGCGACCTCAGGGCCGAGCTCGACGCCCATCGCGGCAGTCCCGCCTTCACCACCATGATCGGCATCATCGCCGGCAAGCAGGCTGAGCGCGACCGGCTGGCCGCACTGCCACGGGATGCCCGGCGGCGGGCGATGGTACGACGTGCCCTCGAGAACGATCCGGCCGACAAGGAGGATCTCCGTCACATCCACTCGGTGCTGGCCATGTGCGGCCTGCCTTACACCCGGCAGCCTCTCGAGGTGCGCGAGTACGAACGTCGCCAGGGCCGCATGTCGCTCGTCGTCGAGGCCGGCAAGCTCCGCAATCCCGAGACGGGCGACCGCGTGGCGCAGCCCCTGCCGTTCGGGCCGAAGTCCCGGCTGCTTCTGATGCATCTCTGCTCGGAGGCCATCCGCCAGAAGTCGGCGACCATCGAGATCGCCGACAGCCTGACCGGCTTCATCCGCGACATGGGATTTCCGGTGACTGGTGGGAAGAAGGGGACGCTCAACGCCTTCAAGGAGCAGATCAACGCGCTCGCCGCCTGCAAGCTTTCGGTCGGCATGTGGGACGGCAGCCGTGCGGTCGAGTACCAGGGCATGCCGTTCTCGCGCATCGACGTGTGGCTGCCGACGCACCCCGATCAGATGATGCTCTGGCCCTCGACGCTAACCTTCAGCATGGATTTCTACACGACGCTCGCCCGCCATGCGCTGCCCATCCGCGCCGAGGCCGTGCGCGCCTTCGCCGGCTCCGCCCGCAAGCTCGACATGTACTTCTGGTTCAACTACCGCCTGCACCGGTTGAAGCAGCCGACCACACTGTCATGGGACGCCCTTGCCGGTCAGTTCGGTGGCAGCTTCGATCGTCAGCGGGCGTTTCGAGCGCATTTCGCCGACGATCTGAGGGACATCCTGGACGTCTTCCCGAAACTGCCTGTAAAGCTCACTGAAGCGGGCCTGGAGGTATCTCCGACCGGCCCCGAGGTGTTGTCCCTGCCGGGTCGCCCCAAGCGCTGACCTCCGGCCACGCAGAATT
>JAGRKR010000555.1:0-7382 GCA_020442225.1 Hyphomicrobiaceae bacterium
GATGGTGCCGCCCTTGCCCGCGGCATCGCGGCCTTCGAAGATGAGGACGATCTTCTGGCCGGTCGCCTTGACCCAATCCTGCACCTTCAAGAGCTCGATTTGCAGCTCCGCCTTGGTCTGCTCGTATTGCGCCCGGCGGATCGGCTTCTGATAGGGGTATTCGCCCGTCTCGAAGATGCGCCGGATCTCGTCGCGATCGTTGCGCATCTCGGCCAGTCTGTGCAGCGCATTGGCGGGCTCGCGCGCCTTGGACTTCCCGTTGGCCTTGTGCGTGTCGCGGGACGCCCCGCCGAGTGCGTCAGCGGGCGTGTCATTGGCCGGACTGGAGGGCGCAGCCTCCCCCGCGGCTGCGACGGGCGTCTCGGCGGCGACGGTATCGGCCGCAGGCTCTGTCGCGGGCGTCTTGCCACGCTCAGGCGTGCCACCATTGGCACCCCCACCGCTCTTTGTCGGTCGGCGCATGTCTCCTCCTCAGCGTACGCAGCTTAGGTGTTGTTTTTCCACCCATTCAGTATCCGCCAGCATTGATATATATCAAATGATGACGAACATCTTGGGCCGGCGCCACCGCAACGTCGGCTTTACAGTTTGATATCGAATATCCAGCTAATATTGCTGAAGACATCAACTTCGAGACGACGATTATGGTCGATGCCCATTTTTCCTTCCAGACGTCCTCCTTCACGGACTCGGAGGATGATCTGGCCGAGAACGTCAACGGCATCGCCGGCAAGGCGCTCGCCCAGTGGCTCGCCGCCTGGCTGGGTGCGGCCGGGCTCGACGCCTCCGAGGTCTGGGCCGAGGATCACGGCTGGGACTTTTCCGTGATGCGTGGCGAGACGAAATACCTGTGCGCCTGCTCGATCGAAGCCGACGAGGAGACGCGCGAGGCCCATGTATCCCTGGCCAAGCACCGCTCGCTGATGGACCGCATGCGCGGTCGCAACGCCTATGCCGCCGACGATCCCGTCGTCGACGCCATCCGGTCGGCGTTGGCGGGCAATCCCGACGTCGCCAACCTCGCGAGCGAGGTCTAGGGCCGCACTCCCGGCGGATGCGCGCCGCGCGCGTCCACTGATCCGTCGCACAGGGCGCCAAGTTGCATGCGCGCCCCGCGTTTTGCCGCCCGTGCGGATCGGTTGATGGCGCAACGATCGCCACAATCGATATACGTGCCTGTTGATCCTGCCATTATTGCGCCAGACCGTCGCCGCTCGAATCAGACCTGATGCGAGCCATGAAGACGAATGGCTTCATTGGCACTTTGCGGCGTCTCCGGTCGCTTTCGGCCGCAGCATGCTGCTTCACCCTCGTTTTCGCGCTTTCCCCCCTAGCGCCGGTCGCCTCCACGACATCGTCCGACATCGTGGCCGGACGCGCCCGCGTCGTCGATGGCGACACCATCGAGATCGACCGGGAGCGCATCCGCATCCATGGCATCGACGCGCCGGAGAGCGCGCAAACCTGCAGCCATGCCGCCGGCGGCACCTGGCGTTGCGGCGACGCGTCGATGCGGGCCCTGGTCCAGTTGACCACGGGCAAGACGGTCACCTGCGAGCGACGTGGACGCGATCTCTACGGTCGCACCATCGCCGTCTGCCGGGCTGACGGCGCGGATGTCGGCGGCGAGCTCGTGAGGCAGGGTCTGGCCTGGGCCTTCGTGCGCTATTCGAGAGACTACGTGGCCCTGGAGCGCGCGGCCCGAGCCGCGCGCGTCGGGCTCTGGCAGGCGCAAGCCACGCCGGCCTGGGAGTTCCGTGCGACCCGTTGGGCCGGCGCCCAGCAGAAGGCTCCGGAGGGCTGCCCCATCAAGGGCAACATCAGCGCGCGCGGGCGCATCTACCACATGCCGTGGAGCCCCTGGTACCACAAGATCAAGATGGATACGGCAGGCGGCAAGCGCTGGTTCTGCAGCGAGAGCGAGGCTCAGGCCGCCGGCTGGCGCCCTGCGGCCATGCGCTGATCGGGATTGGCGCGATCCTCGCGAACTCGAGCCCGGCACGCACGCATGCGGCGCGCCGGGCTCGCTGTCCAAATCAGACTTGAGCGCTACTTGTACTTGACCGAGCAGCCGTAGGGCCGCGTCGACTTCACCGGGACGGGCTTTCCGGCCTCGAGCGCGGCGAGCGCCAGGCTCACGTAGTTCTTGGCGCCCTTGATATCGTCGACGCTCGATGACGGCTTGTCGTCGATGGCGCCCATGTACGCGAGCGTGCCCGCCTTATCGATGATGTACATGTGCGGCGTCGTGCGCGCGGCATAGAGCTTGCCGATCGTGCCCTCGGGATCGAGCACGACAGCCGTCGGCGCCGCCTTGCGCGAGGTCGTCAGGCCATTGGCCTCCTTGGCGGTGACGTGACCCTGCTCGCCTTTGGCCGACGACACGACGGTGAGCCAGACGGTCCCCTTGCCTGCGGCGGCCTTCTGCAGGGCCTGCATGTTGCCGGACTTGTAGTGCTTCACGGTGTAGGGGCAATCGTGGTTCGTCCACTCGAGAACGACGATCTTGCCCTTGAGGCTGCTCAGCTTGACGGTCTTGCCATTGCTGTCCGTGCCGGTGAAATCGGGTGCCGGCTTGCCCACGACGGGCTCGGCGCGCGCTTCTACGGAAGCGAGCGCACCAGCCGTCACGACCAGCGCAGCCGTGAAGATCGAGTGCCAACGAGAGCTGACTCGCATTGCGGATCTCCATGCGTGGAAAAAACCAAGCGTGCGCAGCCGGCGCACGCGCGCTCAGCCTACACCGCCAGTCGTGGCAACTCCATGTCCCTCGCCTTCACGAGGTGGTGAGGAGCGGCAATACCGCCGCCGCCATGAAGCCGAGCCCGACCACAAGGCACGCCACCCCGGCCGCCCGCCTCACCGGGGCGCCTGCCGTCGAGAGCCCGGCAAGGTTGCGGGCAGCCCACATGGTCGCGGCGGCGATGACGAGCTGAACCAGCGCCAGGCCGAGCAGATACGCGACCAGCGGCGCCTGCTCGGAGCCGACGATGGACTCGCCATAGGCATAACCGTGCACGAGGCCCGCCAGGAGCGCCGGCAGCGCGATCCACGACATGACGGATGTGCGACGCGACAGCAGCCATGCCCCGGCAGCGACCACGGAGACAGCTACTAGGAGCTCAGCCAGCGGCAAGCCGAAACCGGCGACGTGAACGCCCACGCCGAGCATGGAGGCGATCACGAACAGTGCCGGCAATCTGAGGCCGGCGCCGAGGCTCGCCGCGATGAGCCCGACCGCCAGGATGAACGCGAGATGATCCAAACCGATCACCGGATGCGCCAGTCCTGAGAGCAGGCCTTCGGCGAAAGTGCCGGGAACCTCCCCGCCCATGGCATGATGGGCCCATGCCGGACCGGCCAGAAGCATTGTGCCGAGTGCGCCGCCGATGAGTGCGCTCGCTCTTGATGTCACTCGCATTTCGTCTCTCCCTGCCGGAACGCTCGTTGCTCGGTTCGCGTGACCTCAAGCTGTCGGGCTGGAAAGGTCCGCACCACTTGTCCTAGAGTTACCAGCAGAAAACGCACTTGTGTAGTGAGAGGGAGAGCGCACCATGGCGAACAGCGGCCAGGCCCAGGCATCGGGACCACGCACACTCTACGAGAAGATCTTCGACGATCACGTCATCGTTCGCCGGCCGGATGGTCAGTCGCTCCTGCGCATCGACCGCCTGCTCGTGCACGAGGGCGCCTTCCACGGCTTCGACAAGCTGCGGCTGGCCGGACGCAGCGTCAAGCGTCCGGATCTCGTCTTCGCCTTCGCCGACCACTACGTGCCGACGCGCGCCGGTCCGATCACCGACCCCGAAGTGATCAACATGGTGGAGATGCTGCGCCAGAACTGCCGCGAGCACGGCATCACGCTGTTCGACCGCGGCGATCACGACGAAGGCATCGTGCATGTCGTGGCGCCCGAGCAGGGGCTGACGCTGCCCGGCCAGCTTCTCGTGTGCGGCGACAGCCATACCTCGACCCATGGTGCCCTCGGCGCGCTCGCTTTCGGCATCGGCGCCAGCGAGGTCGAGCACGCGCTGGCGACACAGACGGTCTGGCAGCGCCGCGCCAGGACCTTGCGCATCGACGTCGGCGGCAAGCTCTCCAAGGGCGTCACCGGCAAGGACGTGATCCTGGCCATCATCGGCAAGATCGGCGCCAACGGCGCTTCGGGCCACGTCATGGAATACACGGGCTCGGCCATTCGCGGCCTGACGCTCGAAGGGCGGCTGACGCTCTGCAACATGTCGATCGAGGCAGGCGGGCGCGCCGGCCTGGTGGCGCCGGACGATGCCACGTTCCAATGGCTGAAGGGTCGCACCTATGCCCCGAAGGGAGAGCTGTGGGAGCGCGCCGTCGCCCATTGGCGCACGTTGCCGAGCGATGAGGGCGCGCACTACGACCGTGAGGTGAGCCTCGACGGCTCTGCGATCGAGCCGACGATCACCTGGGGCACCAGCCCGGAAACGGCGCTGCCGGTCTCGGGCCGGCTGCCCGATCCCAATTCCGCCGGCAGCGCCGAAGCAGGCAAAAGCATCAGCCAGATGCTCGACTACATGGGCCTCACACCCGGCATGCCGGTCTCCGAGATCACCATCGATCGCGTGTTCATCGGCTCCTGCACCAACTCCCGCATCGAGGATCTCAGGATGGCGGCCTCCGTGCTCAAGGGCCGCAAGGTCGCCGTTCCAACCATGATCGTCGCCGGCTCGACCGAGATCCGCCGGCAGGCCGAGGCGGAAGGCCTGGACCGGCTGTTCGCCGCGGCCGGCTGCGACTGGCGACCGAATCCGGGCTGCTCCATGTGCGTCGGCATGAACGGAGATCTCGTGCCGGCGGGCGAGCGCTGCGCCTCCACCTCGAACCGCAACTTCAAGGGCCGGCAGGGTCCCGGCTCGCGCACGCACCTGATGAGCCCGGCCATGGCCGCGGCCGCCGGGCTTACGGGCCGCATCACCGACGTCCGCCCGATGCTCGACGCCTGAGCCGCCGCTCCGTCCCCGCCTTCTGAGAGAGAGATTGCACGATGAAACCGCTCCGCACCGTCTCCGCACCGGCCATCGCCATCGACATGCCGAACGTGGATACCGACCAGATCATCCCCGCCCGCTTCCTGCGAAAGCCGCGCCGGCCGGGCTACCACCTCTATCTCTTCCACGACATCCGCCGGGCCAAGGACGGCAGCATGGACCCGGCCTTCCCGCTCAACCAGGAGAGCGCCAAGGGCGCGGAAATTCTGGTCGCCGACCGCGCCTTCGCCTGCGGCTCCTCGCGCGAGGGCGCCGTCTATGCGCTGGTCGATCAGGGCTTCCGGGTAGTCATCGCGCCGAGCTTCGGCGACATCTTCGCCTCGAACTCGGTGAAGAACGGGCTCTTGGCGCTCGTGCTGCCGGAAGCCACGGTGCGCAGCCTGCTCGACCAGCTCAAGGCCAGGCCGGGCGCCACCATCTCGCTCGACCTCGAGGCAAAGACGCTGACCAGCCCCGACGGCAAGACCATCCCATTCGATGTCGATGCCTACGTGCGCGAGACGCTGCTCGCCGGCCGCGACGACATCACGCTGACGCTCGAGCACGCGGCCGCGATCGACGCCTCGCTCTCGCGCATGGCCAGCGAGACGCCGTGGCTCATGCCGACGAAGGCTTGAGCGCGATCAGGCCGTCGACGGCGACGACGCCCTGCCCTTCCGCCTTGACGAGGACCGGGTTGATCTCGGCCTCGCTCACCTCGGCGGCCCTGGACAGGGCAAGACGCGAGACGGCGGCGACGACACGCGCCAGCGCTGCGATGTCGCCCCTGGGAGCGCCGCGATAGCCGCGGATCAGCGCCAGCCCCTTGACCTCGTCGATCATGCGGCACGCCTCCGTCTCGTCGACGGGTGCGGGCCGCAGTGCGAAGTCCTCGTAGATCTCGGCGAGCGTGCCGCCGAGGCCGACCATGACCATGGGGCCGGCCAGCGGATCGCGCTTGAAGCCGACGATGGCCTCCGCCATCCCCTTCTCCATGGGCTGCACGAGCACCCCGTCGATGCGGGCGGCCGGAGCATGACGGGCGACGCTGGCGCGGATGCGCTCCGCCGCCGCCGCGAGCGCCGCGGCGTCCGGAATGCCCAGCACGACGCCGCCGGCGTCCGTCTTGTGGGCGATATCGGCGGACAGCACCTTGGCGACGACGGGATAGGCCAGCCCCTCGGGCACGGTGCCGTCGGCGCCGATCACGCTCATGGCCGGCACCGGCACGCCGAGGGCGGCGAAGACGCCGAGTGCGTCGCGCTCGCTCAGGCTCCCGACGCCCGCCGTCGCGGCGGCGGCGAGACGCGTGTCGGCTTCGGCGGCCAGGCTCTCCGTCGGCCGCGGGCGGGGCGGCGTCCAGGAGAGATAGGCGTCGATGGCATCGGCACAGGCCTCGGGCGTGCGGAAGCCGGCAATGCCGGCCTCGGCCAGCAGCGCCAGCGAGCGTTCGGCCTGCGGGAACAGAAACGCCACGATGGGTTTCTCGCCACGGGCCCATTTGACCAGCGGGGCCACGGCCATTTCCGGCCGGTACTCCGCCGAAGAGCCGACCACTGTGACGATGGCGTCGATGCCGGGATTGGCGGTGAACGTGCGCATGCAGGCGTCGACGACGGACTCGCGCGTGCCGGCCATGGTGAGATCGACGACCGGCGCGTCGCCGATGGCGATGCCCTCGGCGGCGAGCGCCTCCTTCAGCTCCCGTGTCGGGCGGACGACCTCGATGCCACGATCGCCAAGATGGTCGGCGACCATGGCGGCCCCGCCGCCCGTGGTGGTGATGACGGCGACGCGCCGCCCCGTGGCGGGCTTGCGCCCCTTGACCAGCATCGGCGCCTCGAGCAGCCCCTCGAACAGGTCGAGCCGCATGACGCCGAGATCGTCGAGGAAGCTCTCGATGGCGCGCCCGCCGCCCATCATGGCGCCGGTGTGCGATTGCGCGAGCTCGCGGCCGAGCTCGGAGCGTCCGAGCACGTAGGCCATCATCGGCTTGCCGACGGCGGCGGCATGGCGGGCGGCCTGCGCCACGGTCTCGGGGTTGCGCAGTGTCTCGAGGAAGAGCAGCACCACGTCGGTGTCGGGATCGTCCACCAGCATCTCGGCGACCTCGCCGACCGCCACGTCGATCTCGTTGCCGATGGAGACGAGCGTCGAGAAGGCGATGTTGCGGCCCTGTCCACGCGAGATCAGCGCGCCAGTCAGGCTGCCCGACTGCGAGACGAGGCCGACGCGCCCCTTGGGCAGCACGTCGCGGTCGAGCACGGCGTTGGCGGAGAGCGTGCACGGCTCCTGCGTATTGATGAGGCCCATGCTGTTCGGGCCGACGAGGCGGACGCCGCCCGCCCGCGCCACGTCGCGCAGGCGCGCCTGCAGCGC
>JAGRKR010000555.1:7436-7731 GCA_020442225.1 Hyphomicrobiaceae bacterium
CACCTGCCGCCGCGCAATCCTCGATGACGGCCTCGACGAGGTTGGTGCCGACCATGACGAAGGCGTGATCGATGGACTGACCCACGGCTGCGAGCGTCGGATAGCAGCGCTCGCCGAACAGCTCCTGCCGGCCGGGATTGATGGGATAGATGGCGCCGGTATAGCCGTGCTTGCGCAGATAGCGCTGCGGGCGCGAGTTGTTCTTGGCGAGGTCGCCCGAGGCGCCGACGATGGCGACGGCGGTGGGGCGGATCAGGCAATCGGCGAGCGGCTTCATGAGCGGGCGCGGTCCATG
>JAGRKR010000053.1:0-491 GCA_020442225.1 Hyphomicrobiaceae bacterium
GTCGCCGGGGCCGGCGGAGCGGGCATGGCGGCAGCGCCGGGCCGGGGCGCCGAGATGGCGGCGGCTGCCCCACGCACACCGTCCGAAGCCGCCGCGCAGCCGATGCTCGCGCCAGCCGCAGCTCTGCCGGTGCCGGCCAAGCCGAAGATCTTTCCGCAACCTGTGCCGCGCAAGCCTCCACCTCGCCCGCTCAGCGGCCGGCATTCCAGCGGTGGCGTGCGCCGCCTGCGCCCCTTCCTCGTCTACACCCTCCTGCTGATCGGGCTCTCTGCTGGCGCCGTGGCAGTCGTCGACTGGGGCAACAAGTCGCCGCCCGAGGTCGCCGGCAAGCATGGGCTGAGCCAGCCCTCGAGCCAGACCACTCCCGTTGCTCTCGCCAGCGAGATCAAGGGACACAAGGGCCTCGCCGGCGCCGTGCGCTTCAGCAGCGACGGCCGCTCGCTCGTCACCGTCGGCGCCGACGCCACGCTCAAGATCTGGAACGCGACGAC
>JAGRKR010000053.1:600-1283 GCA_020442225.1 Hyphomicrobiaceae bacterium
TGGGACCTCGAGAGCGGCCAGCGCATCGCCCGCTTCAAGCGCAACGGCGCCAACATCTGGAGCGTTGCCTTCGCCGGCCGCGCCGATCGCGTGGCGGTGGCGAGCCACGACTGGACCGTGACACTCTGGGATACCCGCAGCCTGTCCACACCGGCTCACGTTTTCGAAGGTCACCAGAATGCCGCGCAGTCCGTCGCTTTCAGCGAGCGCGGACACCTCATCGCCTCGGGCGGCGCGGACAAGCTCGTGAAGTTGTGGAACGCCGACGATCTCAGCCTCGTGCGCACCTACCGTGGCCATCGGGACTTCGTGACGGCGCTGGCCTTCTCGAGGGATGGCCGCCTGCTCGCCTCGGCGAGCCTCGATGGCGGTCTCAGGCTCTGGTCGACGAGCTCCGGCCGTCTCTACCGCTCGCTGCGCGGCTATCGCGGCAAGATCAGCGCCATCGCCTTGTCACCGGCCACGGGACTGCTGGCCGCGGCGTGCGGCGACGGCGTGGTCAGGGTCTGGGACATCCGCCGGGGCCGCATCATCAGGCGCCTGGAAGGCCATACAGGCGCCGTTACGTCCGTGGCCTTCTCACCGGACGGCCAGCGGCTCGCGAGCTCGGGCGAGGATGGCACTCTGCGCCTCTGGCGGACAGCGGGACTGCGTCGAAGCGGGCGCGATTGACGCCGGGAGAG
>JAGRKR010000053.1:1291-14444 GCA_020442225.1 Hyphomicrobiaceae bacterium
TCAGCGATGTCCTGCCCCGCCGTGCTCGCGGTAGTACCTGAGAAGATAGACCCGAACCGCACTCGACAGCGCCGAGGAGGCGCGAGCCGCATCGATCTCGGCGACGAGGCGGGCAACCGGCAGATCGCGGCTGGCCGCCACCTCCTTGAGCGCATCCCAGAACGGCGGCTCGAGCGAGATCGACGTGCGGTGCCCGCGAATGGAGAACGATCGCTTCAGCGGCCGCGTCATGGCTCGTCGCGGTTCGCATCGGTTGCGGACGGCTGGCGCGCGTGCGCTTCGAGCCGGCGGCGCTCCAGCTCCGACTCGGCCGCCGTCTGCCGACGCTCGGCCTTGGGACGACCAAACCGCTTACGGTTCTCCGCGGCGCGCTGCTCCTTCTCGGCGCGCGCCTTACGCTTGCGCTGCTGGCGAAGGTTGATGATCTCTCCACTCATGCGCGTATCCGCCTCTGGGCTTCCTGGCAAAACGCCGGCCCGCCCGTGTCAGGCATCGGCCTTGGCAAGCGTGCGAAAACTGCCGGAGTAATAGAGAAGCGGCTCGGCATCGGCACGAACGCAGGCATCGCGAACGCGGCCGATGAAGATGGTGTGCGTGCGTCCGTCCATCTCCTCCTCGAGCGAACAGTCGAGGCTGGCGAGCGCGCCCTTCAGCACGGGAGCGCCGGTCTTGAGCACGTCCCACCTGTCGGCCTCGAAGCGCGCCTCGCCCGCAAGGCCCGCCTGCCCGGCGAAGCGCAGGGCGATATCCGACTGATCGAAGGCCAGAACATTGACGCAGAAGCACTTGCTGGCCTGGATCAGGTCGTGAGCGCTCGCATTGCGGTTGATGCAGGCGAGGATCAGGGGCGGCTCGTCTGACAGCGAGCACACGGATGTCGCCGTCGTGCCTGTGCGATCGCCTGGCGCCCCGACCGCGATCACCGTGACCGCGCCCGGGTACAGGCGCATGACCTGACGGAAGCTCGACTTGTCCATATCGCTCTGTCTCTCCTCCCCATTGTTCACCGGCACTCGTCGTGCCCCGGCCTCGCCGGCATCTGGCTCACCGGCGCCAATCACCGATCTCGGCTTTGGCAATACCGAGATTCTCCCGCAGCGTCTTGCCAGCGAACTCGCGCCGGAACAAGCCTCGTCGCTGCAGCTCCGGCACGACCAGCCGGGCGAAATCCTCGTAGCTGCCCGGAACGTGCGTCGCCGCCAGCACGAAGCCGTCGCAGGCCGGCGCCGTGAACCATTCCTCCATCTGGTCGGCGACGTCTTTCGGTGTGCCGACGAAGACCGGCACCTCGTGGATCGTGCCGCGCTTGGAGGCCTCCACGAACTCCGCCACAGTCGGCGTCGGATTGCCGGTGGCAGCGACCACCCGATCGACGATGCCTCTTAGGCCGCTGATGCCGTCCATTTCCTCCTGCGTGAAAGCGGAGTCGAGCGGTTTGCTCGCGAAGTCGTAGTTGAGTACCTCCGAGAGCAGCGCCAAGGCGTCGATGCGTCGCGCCGTGCCCTCGATCAGCTCCATCTTCGCTTCCGCCACCGCGCGGGTCTCTCCGACCACGCAGTAGCAGGCCGGCGCCACCTTGACGCTGGCGGGGTCGCGCCCGAAGGCGGCCACCTGCTCCTTGAAGCCCTTGTAGATGCGCTTGCCCGTCTCGAGCGAGGGGTAGATGCAGAAGATGAGCTCGCCCCAGCGCGCCGCGAACGCCTGACCGCGGCCGCTCTGTCCGGCCTGCATGACGACCGGCCGCCCCTGCGGTGAGCGCGGCACGGTGAACGGCCCCTTGGACTTGAAATAGTGCCCCTGGTGATGCAGCGGATGCACCTTTGCCGGGTCGGCGAAGCGCCCCGTTGCGCGATCGGCGAGGATGGCGCCATCCTCCCAGGTATCCCAGTGCCCGAGCACGACCTCCATGAACTCGTCCGCCCGGTCGTAGCGCAGGTCGTGGCCGAGGTGATCCTCGTGGCTGAAGTTGAGCGCCTCGGAACGATTGAGCGAGGTCACCACGTTCCAGGCGCCGCGCCCGCCGCACATCAGATCGAACGTCGCGAAGACGCGCGCGACGTGGAACGGCTCGTAGTACGTGGTGGAATAGGTCCCGCCGATACCGATGTACTCGCTGGCCATGGCCATGACGGTCATGATCGACACGAGATCCATCTTGACTACGCGCACACCGTTGGCGACCGACTCCTTGTAGTCCTGGCCGAAGATATCCGGCATGGCCAGGCGATCGTCGAAGAAGGCCATGTGGAAACGCCCATCCTCAAGCGTGCGGGCGATGCGCTGGAAATAGGCCGGGGTCAGGAAATCCTGAGCGCTGGCGGGATGGCGCCAGGAGCCGACGTAATTCGAGCAGTTCTGCGCCTGCAGGAAGGCAACCATCGTCATCTGGCGCGCCGCAGCCATCGTCTCGTGCTCCTCGCAGCATCCACGCCGGGCTGGCGTCTCGACGCCTCATGATCGACAAGCACAGACCGCCTGTCCAGACCAATGGGGCGGGCGAACAGGGGTGGCGATGCCGCAGCTCTCAGCGACCCGCCGCATACCCCTGCATGCCCCGGGCGTTTGCGGCCGCCTTGAGAAGATCGCCGTCCTTCGCCGCGGCCGTGAGGCGGCCCTCCGACCAGGGGCCACCGATCTCGACATCGTGCCCGCGCCGCTTCAGCTCGGCGAGCGTATCGTCGGGGAAGCGGCTCTCGATCACGAGGCGGCCGGGCTTGCGCCCGCGCGGCCAGAACGAGTTCGGGAAATGCTCGCTGTGCCAGGACGGCGCATCGATCGCCTCCTGCAGGTTCATGCCGTGGTCCGCATGGCGCAGGAACATGACGGTCGACCACTGGTCCTGCTGATCGCCGCCCGGCGTGCCCCAGGCCATGTATGGCTCGCCGTCACGCAAGGCCAGCGAGGGCGACAGCGTCGTGCGCGGACGCTTGCGCGGCGCCAGTGCCGAGGGCGAGGCCTCGTCGAGCCAGAACATCTGACCGCGTACGCTCATGCAGAAGCCGAGCTCGGGCACCACGGGTGCGCTCTGCAGCCAGCCGCCCGACGGCGTGGCCGAGATCATGTTGCCATCCTTGTCGATGACATCGAGGTGCACCGTATCGCCCTGCATGCGGCCGAGCTGATCGACGGTCGGCTCGCCGAGCGAGAAGTAGTGCCCGATCGGACCGGCATCGCCGCTGGTCGACATGGCCGCCTCGACATTGGGCGTGCGCCCGTCTGGCGAGCCGGGCAGCAGATCGAGCGAGGCACGGTCGGCGATGAGCCGGCGCCGCTGCGTCGCATAGGCCTTGGACAGCAGCGTCTCGGCCGGGACATCGACGAAATTGGGATCGCCGTACCACGCCTCGCGGTCGGCAAACGCCAGCTTCGATGCCTCCGTGACCTTGTGCACGAACTCGGCGCTCTCGGGAGAGATTCCCTTCAGGCCCATGCCGTCGAGAATGGCGAGCTGTTGCAGCATGACCGGACCCTGGCTCCAGAATCCGCACTTGCAGACGGTGTAGCGACCGTAGTCGTACGTGACGGGCTCCTCGTAGGTCGCCTGCCATTCCGCGAGGTCCTCGCCGCGCAGGAGGCCGCCGTTCTTGCGCATGGACGCATCGAGCAGTTTCTCCTTGCGGTGGAAGCGGTCGATCGCCTCGGCCACGAAGCCGTGATACCAGGCCTTGCGCGCAGCGGCGATCTGCCCCTCGCGATCGCGGCTCTTGGCCTCGGCCTCCGCGAGAATGCGCTTGTAGGTCGCTGCCAGAGCCTTGTTCGCGAGCCAGGTCCCGGGCTTCGGCGCCTCGCCGTCGATGAGATAGACCGCTCCCGAGGTCGGCCAGTGCTCGCGGAAGAGGTCGCGCACCCGGCGAATGAACTCCGACATCTTCGGCAGCATCGGGACGCCCGTCTCGGCGTACCCGATCGCCGGCTCGAGTACGTCCCTGAGCCGCAGCGTGCCGTAGTCGGCGAGCAGCTTCATCCAGCCGTCGAAGGCGCCGGGCACCACAGCCGGCAGCAGACCCGAGCCCGGCACCGTCTCGAGACCGAGCTTGCGGAAGTGAGCGATCGTCGCCAGCCCCGGGGCCGGCCCCTGGCCACACAGGACGCGCACCTTGCCGTCCTTCTTGGCCCAGAACACCGCCGGCAGCTCACCGCCCGGCCCATTGAGGTGCGGCTCGGCGATCTGCAGGACGAAGCCCGTGGCGCAGGCGGCGTCGAAGGCGTTCCCGCCCCTTTCCAGCGTCGCCATGCCGACGGCGGTTGCCAGCCAGTGCGTGGACGTGACAACGCCGAACTTACCGAGCAATTCCGGCCGGGTCGTGAACTTGAACATGGGCTGCCTCTCTTCGGAACGTACGACGAATGTCTCAGGTCTGCTGCGAGGGGGGCGGTGTCGCGACCGCCTCGTCGGGTTGGCCGCGCATGACGAACCAGTGTCGGAGCAGCAGGACGCCTGCCACGCCGCCGCCGATCAGATCCGTCATCGGGTTGGGATCGATCAGGGCAATGGCCGCCACGAAGAGCGGGACCCGCTCCCACATCTGCAGGCGTCCGATGAACCGCCCCTCGAGCGCGAAGTTGAGAATGACCGTGCCGAACATGGCGATGGCCGCCGCCAGCATCTGGTCGGCGAACGTCCCCTTGACGCCCAGGATCTGCGGCTGGAACAGGAACAGGAACGGCAGCAGGAAGCCCGGCAGCGCCAGGCGGACGGCCACGAACGCGGTCTTCCAGAAATTCGCCTTGGCGATGTTGGCGCCGACGAGCGCCGCCACCGCCACCGGCGGCGTGATGGCGGAGAGATTGGCGAAGTAGAAGACGAACATATGCGCGGCGAGAATCGGCACGCCGAGCTCGATCAGCGCCGGGGCTCCGAACAGCGCCACGATGAAATAGGATGCCGACGTCGGCAGCCCCAGGCCGAAGACGAGGCATGACATCGCCACGATGATGCCGAGCGTGATGAGCCGGCCGTCGGCCAGCTCCAGCATGGCGAGCGAGAGGCGTTGCGCGAAGCCTGTCACCGTCAGGATCTCGACCATGACGCCGATCACGGCGATGACGGTCGCCACCATGGCGCCGTCACGGGCGCCTTCCACGAACGAGCGTCCGGTGCGCCACAGCGCGTGCTTGATCGAGGCGAGCGAGAAGCCGCCCAGGACGATCCTGACCAGCATGTCCAGCGCGAGCAGCAGCAGCACCGCATAGAGCGCCGCGTGGCCCGACGGCAGGCCCGTCGTCAGGAGGTAGATGAGCAGGAGGATCGCAGCCAGAAGGTGCCAGTTGGCCAGGGCCTCGCGCTTCAGGTCGACGACGCCGAGCTCATCCGCCGCCTTGCGGGCATCGAGGCCGAGATTGGCCGAGCGCAAGTGCACTGCGACGACGAGGAAGGCGTAATAGATCACCGCCGGTACGATCGCCGCGATCATCACATCGGAATAGGGGATGCCGGTGATGCCGACGATGAGGAAGGCAGCGAGCCCCATGACGGGCGGCATGATCTGGCCGCCGGTCGAGGCCACAGCCTCGACGGCGCCGGCGAAATGCGGGCTGAAGCCATAGCGCTTCATCAGCGGAATGGTGATGGCGCCGGTCGAGGCCACGTTGGCCACCGTCGAGCCGGAGACGGTGCCCATGAGGCCGCTCGAGATGACGGCCACCTGCGCCGGGCCGGCGCGGTTGCGGCGGCCGACGACGAAGCCGAGCTTGACGATGAATTCGATGGCGCCGGTCGCCTTGAGCGCACCCCCGAACAGCATGAACATGAAGATTGTCGATGCCGAGAGGGAAGTCAGGCCGCCGAGCAGGCCCTGAAAATAGGGAATGGACGAGTAGCCGATCAGGCGATTGCCGCTGATGCCGGCGTGCGCCAGGATCTCGCCGGGCAGCAGATAGCCCCAGTAGCCGTAGGCCAGGCCGAGTATCGCCAGCAGTGGAATGGTCCAGCCCCACTGCTTGCCTGCGAGAATGAGCGTCACCGCCAGAAGCAGGATCCCGACCGCCACGTCCGCCGCATTGGGCAGGAAGCTGCGGGTCTCGACCAACTCGGGATACTCGACGTGAATGTAGACGATCGCCACCACCGACAGCGCCGCGAGCACCCACCAGAGCAGGCGCTCCAGTGGCCGCTCCGCGGCCTCGATGAGGACGAGGTAGCCGATCAGAACCGAAAACCCGAGATGCAGGTTGCGGAACTGACCGGAGGGCAGCACGAAGAGAAAGAGTTGCAGCGCGTGGACGCCGACCATCGCCAGCGCCAACGCGATGAGCAGTCGCGATGCCCATCGCGACTGCGTGCGTTCGACGCCCGAGAAGGCGGCGAGTGCCGAGTTGCGGTCCGACTCTCCGCCTGTCATGGGCCTGCCTGTGTCCTGATCAGCCGGCGATCTTCAAGCCCTCGCGCCAGACGCCCTTCTCCTTGAAGTACTGCGCGGCGCCGGCATGAACGGGGTAGGAGTCGATCAGGTACTTCGTCGCGAAGTCCAGCCGCACGTCCTTGAGCGCAACGCCGCCCGTCTTCTGCACGTAGTCCGTGTTCTCGAAGATCGCCTTGACGACGCTGTAGACAAGCTCTTTCGGCGCGTCGGCGCGCGTGGCAGCGACGCCACCGAAGGAGAGCATCAGCGTCGGCTTGTCGATGCTCGGGAAGGTCTTGGGATCGACCGTAAAGCTCATCACGCCCGGGTTGATGGCCTGCGCCTTCTTGATGAGCTCGGGGGTGACCGGGAGGATGCGCACCTTGTGCGTGGTCGTCAGCTTCTTGAGCGTTCCCGACGGATTGCCCGCAGTGAGAAGCGTCGGGATGCAGTCGACGGCGCCGGCCGCGAAGGCATCGTACGTCTCCTTCCAGGAGCCGTAGGTGTAGTTCACCTTGTCGGAGATGCCGATGGCCTTGAAGAGCGCCTGGAAAAGGCCGTTGGTGGCGCCGCCGGCCGTGGTCGGCATGACGCGCTTGCCCTTGAGGTCCTCGAGGCTCTTGATCGGCGAATCCGCCCGCACCATCGGCGTGCACTGCCAGATCGTGTAGGCGAACATCTGCACGGCCGGGACGGGCTTGCCCTTGAACTTGCCGGTGCCCTTGATCGCCGGCTCCCAGTCCGTCGACGTGGTCTGGCCGAAATCGATCTGCTTCTCGCGCAGCAGCGCCATGTTCTCCGAGCCGCCGGCGGTCGCCAGGGACGTATGGCGCTGCTTGGAGTTCTTCGTCGCGGCCTGGGCCAGGACGGCAATGATCTGATAGCCCGTGGAGCCGAGGCTCGACGAGCCCCACTTGTAGATTTTGTCTTGTGCGAACGCGAGCGAGCCGCCGCCGAGGCCCGGCAGCATGAGCGCGCCGCCCGCACCTCCGAGAGCCGCAAGAACGGTACGCCGATCGAGATCTGCCATATCACCCTCCTGGATTTTGGAGCCGGCAGGGCCGCGCAATACGCCCCTCCTTGCCCGTAGCACGTCTGTCGCTCCGCGCATTTCCCGGCGCGGCACTGACCTGGACCCTATGCCAGAGCCGAGCCCATTTCAATCGCGGGCCGGTTGCAACGGTACTGGTCAAGCGAGATACCCGATATATGATTGCCGCCCATGAGCCCGCGAGGGGCGGAACAGCAAACGAGGAACCCAATGGGGCCGAAGAACGAGCGCGAGAAGGCAGTGTGCGATTGGTTGGCCGCACAAAAGGGAGCGATGCTCTCTCTCATCGAGAAGCTGGTCAACACCGACTCCAACTCGCGCGACAAGGCCGGCGTGGACGCGGCGGGCGAGATCCTGAAGGCGCACTACCGCGGCATCGGCCTCGAACCGGAAACCATTCCTCACGACACCTTCGGCGACGCCATCCGCGTGCCGCTGCCCAATCCGACCGCCAACGATCAGCGCCCGATCGTGCTCATGGGCCACCGCGATACCGTCTTTCCAACCGGCGAGGTGAAGCGACGCCCCTTCCGCATCGACGGCGACCGCGCCTTCGGTCCGGGCGTCGCCGACATGAAGTCGGGCCTGGTCATGAACGCGTTCATCGTCGAGGCCTTCAAGCACCATGGCGGTAATCCCGGGCCGCTCGTGGCGCTCATCACCAGCGACGAGGAGATCGCCTCGCCGTCGTCCCGGCCCGTCATCGAGGCCGAGGCGCGGGAGGCCCGCGTCGTCTTCAACGCCGAGCCGGGGCGCCCCACCGGCAACGTGGTCAAGTCGCGCAAGGGTGGCGTCTTCATGACATTCGAGATCACGGGCAAGGCCGCCCACTCCGGCAGCATGCACCAGCACGGCATTTCGGCCATCGAGGAACTGGCGCAGAAGACCATCGCCATTCACAAGCTGACCAACTACGACAGCGGCATTACGCTGAATGTCGGTTTGATCCGCGGCGGCCAGACGGTGAACACGGTTGCGCCCTGGGCATCCGGTGAGATCGACATGCGCTACAAGCGCGTGGCCGACCGGGACAAGGCGCTTGCGGCCATCCGCAGGATCATCGACACGCCGACGGTCGCCGGCACCACGGCGACGCTGCGGATCGACGGCGAGTTCCTGTCGCTGGAGCAGACCGCGGAATCGGAGCGCCTGCTGGCCCTATATCAAGGCACGGCCGCGGCTGCCGGGCTGAAGGTGGAAGGCGAGGCGAGCGGCGGCTGCGCGGATTCGGGCTACACCGCCGCCGTCGGCTGTCCGACGATCTGCGGCGTGGGTCCGGTCGGCGGCAAGGGGCATACGCCTGACGAATATCTGGAGATCGAAACCATCGTGCCGCGCGCGCAGGCGACCGCGCTCGCCATCATGCGTCTGGCGGACGCGGAAATCTGACGCCGCCCACCCGCAGCCAATGCCGCCCCAGGGGCCGACGCTCTATTCCTTGAGCGTCGGCAGCGCCTGGCCCGGCGGCCGCGACAGCACGTAGAGCCCGAAGGCAACGAGCCCTGCCGCGATGACCGGCCGCACCCAGCCACCCATCATGACCAGCGGCACGGCCATGCCGACCATCAAGGCCGGCGTATAGAGCCGCGTCCAGGTCCGCTTGCCGTAGTCCCGCTGGTAGAAGGGGAAGAACAGCGAGAACAGGCACAACACCAGGAAGAACAGCGACCACGGGTGCGTGACGAACAGCAGCGGGTCCGTCGAGATCGTGACGGCGCGCGCGAGCCAGCGCTCCGCGATCGGTCCGAGCACGACGCCGAGGATCATCGGCGCCAGCGGGAAGCCCATCGTGCGCATGATGAAGCCGACGATGCCGAAGATGAGCAGCGTCCACATGTCGGAGACGGAATTGTGGAGCGCGAACACGCCGATCCCGCAATAGGCGAGGATCACCGCCGTCAGCATGTACATGCGCACCTTGGTGACGAGCACGAAGGCGCGCAGCGTCACGGACTGGAGCCCCAGAACCATGAAGTTCGCGAAGAAATAGGCGATGAAGATCGCGTAGGCGAGCTGCGGCTGCTCGACGATGAACTTCGGGCTCGGCACGACGTCGTGGATGAGCAGTGCGCCGAGCATCACCGCCGTAACGATATCGCCGGGGATGCCCAGCGCCATCATGGTGATGAGCGCGCCGCCGGCCGTGGCGTTGTTGGCGGATTCCGGCGCGATGATGCCGTCCTCGACACCCGTGCCGAACGAGTCGGGATCACGCGAGGCCTTCTTGGCCTGGTCGTAGGCCAGGATATTGGAGATCGAGCCGCCCGCCGCCGGCAGAATGCCGACGAAGACGCCGATCAAGGAGGAGCGCAGGAGATTGCCCCAACGCTTGAGCACCTCGAACGCCGCCTTCCGGTGCTCGATCCGCACGCTCGTCGCGGTGAGGTCCGTCATCGCCTTGCGGGCGGTCGCGGTATCCATGACGTCGGCGAGAAGCTGTGAGAACGCGAAGAGGCCGATCAGCACCGGCAGGAAGGCAAAGCCGCCCCGCAGGTAGTCGCTGTCCAGCGTGAAGCGCGCGACGCCGTTGAGGTCGTACTCGCCGACGGTGGCCAGGAACAGGCCGAGCGCACCCGAGAGCAGGCCCTTCACCATGCTCTTGCCGGCGAGACTGACGGTGATGGTGAGCGCGAACAGCACGAGCGAGAAATAGTCCCACGGCTGGAACTCGAGACCGATCTTGGCGAGCGGCGGCGCCAGCGTCACCAGCACGACCGCGGAGACGATGCCGCCGAAGAACGACGCCCACACGCCGAGCCCGAGCGCGAGGCCCGGCCGCCCCTTGCGGGCCATCGGGAAGCCGTCGAACACGGTCGCCACCGAGGACGGCGTGCCGGGCACGCCGATCAGTATCCCCGACATGAGGCCGCCCGACAGGCCGCCGACGAACACGCCGATCATGGTTGCGAGACCCTGCGCCGGCGGCATGCCGAACGTGAACGGCAGTGTCAGAACCACGGCCATGGCAATGGTGAAGCCGGGGATGGCGCCCGCCACCAGACCGGCGACGCTGCCGATCGCCATGAGCGCCAGCGTATGCAGATTGAAGATGTCCCAGAAGGCGGCGACGACCGCGTCGATCGGCATGGCCTCACCTCCCGATGATCATGGGCAGGATCATGCCCTCGGGCAGGATGACCCTCAGCGCGAACGTGAAGATGGCCCACATGCCGCCGATCGTCGCCGCGGCGACCAAGGCATGTGTCACGAGCTCGCGAGGCCCGGCGCCGCCGATCAGAGTCATCGTCAGGAAGACCAGGAGAATGCCGCCGATGAGCACGCCGAGCACCGGCAGCGTCGCCAGGAACGCGAAATAGAGCAGGAGGCAGAGGATCGGGTTCTTGTAGCGTTGCAGCCAGTTGCCGGCGACCACCGGCCGATCGCCGTCAGCCACCGACTCTGCAAGAGTGCCTCGCAGCGATTGCACGAGATAGACGACGCCGAGCACCATCATGACCGACAGGATGGTCTGCGGCCACACGCTCGCGCGCATGGTGCCGTCGTTGCGGGTCTGGATGTCGAAGCTCAGCCAGAATGCCGCCCCTGTGAACGCGAGCAGCACGAGTGCGGCGATGGTATCGCGTCGTGACAGACCCATGTCGGGACTCCCAATGACACCTGAGGCAAGCGACCCCGCACGAGGACGGGGTCGCAAGAGTTCGATCGATCGACGTGCAGGTGGCGGGGCTCGGCTGCCCCGCCGCGTCAGGCGCTATTTCTTTTTCTTGAACATGCCGATCTTGATGGCGATCTTCTCGTGGCGGTCATACTCCTTCTTCCACCACGCGCCATAGGCGGCCGGACCGAGGAAAATGAGATCGGTCTCCTTGGTCGAGAACTGCTTGACCAGCGCCGGGTCCTTGATCGCCTTCTCGAAGACGCTCGCCCAGTAAGCGACGGTCGCCTTCGGCGTGCCCTTCGGGGCCATGATGCCGCGATTGAGGGCATAGGTCATGTCGATGCCCAGCTCCTTCATCGTCGGCATGTTGGGGAAGCGCTTGGAGCGCTTCACATCGGCCAGAACAAGCGGCTTCAGCTCACCCGATTCGAAGTGCTTGCCCGACGTCGTCACGTTGGTGGTGCCGAGCTGCACGGTATTGGACAGCAGCGCGGTAGCGCGCTGCGCCGTGCCGTCGAACGGGATGTACTTGAACTTCACGCCGGCCATATCCTCGAGGATGAGCCAGCCGAACTGACTGGTCGAGCCGAAGGTCGCACCGACCTTGACGGTATCGGGCTTGGCCTTGGCCTCGGCGAGCATCTCCTTGAAGGTCTTCCAGGGCGCCTTGCCGGACGCGGCGAAAACCTCGGGGGTGCTGGTCAGGTGCGCGACCGGCTCGAACTTGTCCCAGGTGAAATCGATGCGGCCGTTGAGGTAGGAGATCAGCGCGCTCTGGTGAATGGCGAAAAGCGTACAGCCGTCGGCCTTGGCCTTGGCCGCTTCCTTGGCGCCCTTGTTGCCGCCCTGGCCCGGCACGGTGACGAGCTGGATCTTGTGCTTCGGGCTGAGCCGGTTCACGGCCTCCTCGAAGATCTGGAAGATCACGTAGGTGTCGCCACCGGCGCCCCAGGGCACGATCAGCTTCGCGGTGCTGCAGGGTGGCTCGCCGGCGGCCTGGGCAGGCACAGACGTCGAGAACTGTGCGGCAAGGCCGATAGCGGCGGCGGCAAGAAGCGCTTTTCGTCGCGTCATTGAAATCTCCCGATCGATTACGCACCGTGCTATTGGGACGGAGCAGAAGTGCCTTTGTTATCATGCTGGGGCGGCCCGGCAAACGGATAACGCGGGCGGCAAGGGAGTTTGAGAATGTCGATCTCCGAGGATGTCGTCACGGGTCGCAAGCGTGCCTTGAAATTGGGCATTGCCAGCCTGGGGACGATTGGTCTTTCCGTCGCTCGCCGCGTCGACGCCGGCGATCTGCCGGGCTTCGAGCTCGCCGCCGTCGCCGCTCGCAATCTCGACAAGGCGCGCCGCAACCTCGAAGGCTTCCGCACACTGCCGCAGCTTGCGCCGCCGACCGCGCTCGCCGACGCTTGCGACGTCGTGGTCGAGTGCGCGCCCGCCGCACTCTTCCGCGAGATCGCGGAGAGCGTGATCGGCAAGGGTCGCATCTTCGTGCCGCTGTCCGTCGGCCGGCTGCTCGAGCACATGGAGCTCGTCGACCTGGCGCGGCGCACTGGCGCGCGCATCATCGTGCCGACCGGCGCGCTCCTCGGCCTCGACGCCGTCAAGGCTGTGGCGGAGGGCTCGATCACCAGCATTCGCATGACCACGCGCAAGCCGCCGAAGGGGCTCGCCGGCGCGCCGCATCTCGTCGCCAACGCCATCTCGATCGACGGCCTGACCGAGCCCAAGAAGGTTTTCTCCGGCTCGGCGCGCGAGGCCGCACGCGGCTTCCCCGCCAACGTCAACGTGGCCGCCGCGCTGGCGCTCGCCGGCATCGGACCGGATCGCACGGAGGTCGAGATCTGGGCCGATCCGACGGTGCGTCACAACACCCATACGATCGCGGTCACATCCGATTCCTCGGACTTCACCATGACCATCCAGAACATTCCCTCGGTGGAGAATCCGGCCACGGGTCGCATCACCGCGTTGAGTGTGATCGCGACGCTGCGCCGCCTGACGGCACCACTCGTAGTCGGCACCTGAGGGCGTCGCGCCCTGAACGTGCGCGTCGGCCGTACGCTGGCCGCCTATGCCGCCGGCCAGGTCGCGAAGCCCTTCCAGATATAGTAGAGCGCGCCGGCAACGATGATG
>JAGRKR010000556.1 GCA_020442225.1 Hyphomicrobiaceae bacterium
CCGTCGACCAGCGGATAGCGCTGCGCGAAGCCCTGGGCGATGCGCACCATGGCATCGTAGATCGCGCCGTCGCCGTGCGGGTGATACTTGCCCATGACGTCGCCGACCACGCGGGCGCACTTCTTGTAGGCGCTCTCGGGATCGAGGCCGAGCTCGCGCATGGCATAGAGCAGCCGCCTGTGCACGGGCTTCAGGCCGTCCCGCACGTCGGGCAACGCCCGGTGCATGATGGTGGACAGCGCATAGGCCAGATAGCGCTCCTCGAGGGCGTCCTTGAGGAGCACCGGCTCGATGGGGCCAGGGCCCGGAAGAATCGGTTTGTCGCTCATGACGTCTGGTTAGCCCGGAGCCGCGTCCGCCATCAAGTGCAAGCGCGCCACATGGGGCAAGGACCGTCATTGGTGCCCCCCTGTACGACAGCCGCCGTTGCGCCGCCAGGGCAGGCTTCCTAAACTCGGGCTCCTCGCGGCCCTGCCAGCCTTCCGGAGCATTCCCCATGGCCTTCGATTCCCACGGTCTCACGATCACGACGGCCTGCGATGCGGCCGGCGCGGCGCTCGATCACGCCCTCCTCGGCTATATGGATTACCGCGCCGATACCGCGGCCCGCCTCGCCAAGGCGCTCGAAAGCGATCCCGACATGGCGCTCGCGCACGTGCTCAAGGGCTACCTGCTGCTGCTCGCCAACGACAGCGCCAAGATCGCGCCCGCCCGTGCCGCACTCGCCGAGGCACGCCGGCACGCTGGCGCCGTGACGGCCCGCGAGCGGGCGCACATGGATGCGCTGGAAGTCTGGAGCAAGGGGGATACGCTGGCGGCCATTGCCGTGTGGGACGACATCCTGCGCGTGCATCCCCACGACGTGCTCGCGCTCAGGCTCGGCTATTTCGCCAATTTCTGGCTGGGGCGGCCCCAGGCGATGGCCGACTCGGTCGAGCGCGTGCTGCCGGCCTGGCGTCCCGGCCTGCCCGGCTACGGCACCGTGCTGGCGAGCCGCTGCTTCGCCCACGAGGAGTGCGGCAACTACGCCACCGCCGAGGCCGCGGGCCGCGAGGCCATCGACATCGACCCGGGCAATCTGTGGGCGGCGCACGGCGTCGCCCACGTGCTCGAGATGCAGGGGCGGTGCGAGGACGGCATCGCCTGGCTCGAGCGGCTGGCGCCCCACTGGGCGGGCGGCAACAACCTCACGCATCACCTGTGGTGGCACCGTTCCCTCTATCATCTCGAGCAGCGGGACTTCGCCAAGGTCCTCGAGCTCTACGATACGCGCTTCCGCGATCTGGCGGCCCCCCTCACCGTTGCCACGCCCGACGCCTACAACGACATCCAGAACGCCGCCTCGATGCTCTTCCGCCTGGAGCGCCACGGCATCGACGTCGGCGACCGCTGGGGCGAGATCGCCGACAAGGCCGTGCATCACATCGGCAACGTCATGTCGCCGTTCACCTACCTGCACTGGGTAATGGCCGCGACGGCAACGCAGCGATGGACGCTCGCCGATCAGTTGGTCGAGGGCATCCGCAGCTATGCCGCGAGCTGCCATCCGAGCCAGCGCCACAGGCTCGAGGCCTGCGCGCTGCCGATCGCCCAGGCCATCCTCGCCCGCGGCCGCGGGACCTGGCGGGAGGCGCTGGAGACGATGCGCCCGGCGCTCGCCCACACCCAGCACCTCGGCGGCAGCCACGCCCAGCGCGACCTGTTCGACCAGCTCTATCTCGACATCGCGCTGAAGGCTGGCTCGACTGCCGATGTCCGCTTTCTGCTCGATCGTGTCGGCCGGCTGCTGCCCGTGCAAGACCGCATCGGCTATGCCGAGGCGGCACGCACCCTGCCCCACTGAGGCGACACCCCCATCATACCGAGAGGCAAGCCCCCATGGCTCATCATCACCTTCCCGCCGGCCCCGAGAGCGTTCACTGGGGCAACTTCGATGCCCGCCTCGCGCCCGTGCTGACCGTTGCCAGTGGCGACACGGTGACCATCGAGACCGTGTCGGGGGGGCCGGAAGTGATGCCGCCGGCGGGGAGCGGCCTCGACATTCCACCCGAGCTCTCGGCCATCCACCAGGCGATGCGGCCGACCCTGCCCGGCCACATCGTCACCGGACCGGTCGCGGTGACGGGCGCCAGGCCCGGCCACGTGCTGCAAGTCGACATCCTCGAGGTGAAACCGCGCCAGGCCTGGGGCTACAACCGCATCCGACCGCTGGCCGGCGCGCTCCCCGACGACTTCCACGAGACGCGGCTCGTACACATCCCGATCGACCGGGCGCGCGGGGTCGGCCTGCTCTCGTGGGGCGCAGAAGTCCCGCTCAAGCCCTTCTTTGGTGTCATGGGCGTGGCGCCGCCGCCCGCCTGGGGCGCCGTCAGCACCATCCAGCCGCGCCGCAACGGCGGCAATCTCGACAACAAGGAACTGGTGGCCGGCACGACGCTGTACCTCCCGGTGCATGCCGAGGGCGCTCTTTTCTCGACCGGCGACGGCCACGGCGCACAGGGTGACGGCGAGGTCTGCGTCACGGCCATCGAGACGGCGCTTTCCGGCACGTTCCGCTTCACGGTGCGCCCGGACATGACGCTGACCTGGCCGCGGGCCGAGACGCCGACCCACGTCATGACCATGGCGTTCGATCCCGACCTCGACAGCGCGGCCCGTACGGCGCTGCGCGACATGATCTCGCTGATCTCCGCCACGCGCGGCCTTTCCCGCGAGGACGCCTACATGCTCTGCAGCCTCGCCGCCGACCTGCGCATCACGCAAATGGTCAACCAGAACAACGGCGTGCACGTCATGCTGGAGCGCCGCTACCTCGCCTGAGACCAGCGCGGTCTGGCACCAGCGGCCACTTCGAAAGCGTAAACGTCGCGCCGGGTTTCACGCCTTTACGTTGATGCGCGACGATCCGCCCCAGGATGGTCGCGACAGGGTAATATGGGCACTTCGACGCCAGCCCCGAAGGAGATCGACCTTGCGACGTTCCGCCCTTGCTGCCGGCGCCTTCGCCGCCGCTGCCCTTTTTGCCCAAGCCGCCGCCGCCGAGCCGGTCGTCCTCGAGGGCCAATGCTTCTGCAAGCTCGGCAGCGAAAAGGCGGGCTACAAGCTCATCGTGGCGCTGACCGACGCCAACCGCGAGGCCATGCGCAAGCTGATCGAGGCCGGCGGCGTCGACCTCGGAAAGTCGATCACGTTGAAAGGAAAGGGCTGCGATCCCAACGCCTGGCCCCACAAGCGCTACAAGGCAAAGTGCGGCCAGACGAGCATCTTCAAGCGATCGGCCGACGGCAAGGAAACGTGGAAGAGCGTCGACAATTCCGAGCACACCGGCGCGGTGACGGTCCGCATCTTCGCCAACGGCGGCATCCCGGTCGGTGCGAGAACGCCTGCAGGACTGCCGATCGTGGACGCCAAGCGCTGGCCCGGGGCCGCGAGCTTCTCTGTAATGGGACGGGTCGCCAAGTAGCCCTTAGCCCAAGTCGCCCGTAACCCTGGCGCACTCTCAACCCAGGCGCACGCACGGGCGAGCCTTTCGCCCACGGGTCGATGCGCACCCGTGAGCGCTCTGCTGTCGCGCGTCCGTCGCCGCTATGACGAGGCGGCATCGCCCGCGGCTGCGCCACCCGCATCGGCCGTCAGCCAGTCGCGCAGGATGTCGTTGACGGCCTCGGGCGTCTCGAGCGTCGGCAGGTGGCCGGCACCCGGGATGACCTCGAGCCGGGCGCCGGGGATCGCGTCGGCCATCTCACGGGCCACCTTGACGGGCGTCATCTGGTCCAGCTCGCCGACGATCACCACGGTCGGCACGTCGATCTCCGCCAGGAACGGCCTGTTGTCCGGCCGGCCGATGATGGCCTCCTGCTGACGCTTGAAGACCTCGAGCCCGGTCTCCTCGGTCATGCGCTTGAGGATGGCGAGCAGGCGCGCATCCTGCTGCCGGCCGGGAGCCAGGAGATAGGGGCGGAGCGCCTCGCCGACCGCTGCGATGCCTTTTTCCTCCGCGAGCGTGATGAGCTCCCGGCGCTGTGCGGTCTGCTCGGGCCGGTCGCCGCGGGCGGACGTGTCGATGAGCGCCAGTCGCGTCACCCGGCCCGGGGCCTGCCGCAGGATCTCGAAAGCGATGTAGCCCCCCATGGACAGGCCGGCGAGGGCGAACTCCATCGGCGCCGCGGCCAGCACGTCGGCAGCGATGGCCTCCATGTCGTCCTCGACCCCATGATCCGCCACCGTGATCCGGGCCACGTCACCCAGAGCGGCGATCTGCGGCGCGAAGAGCTCCGCCGTGCACAGGAGCCCCGGAACCAGGACGAGGTTCGGCATTGCAGCATCAGACATATCGGCGCTCCGGATGAGGTGCAGGGCCTGTCCGCCCGCGGCCATGATCCATGTTTCCAGCGCCGGACGGAAGCATTTCCGACACCATCCTGGCACCTCCCGGGGACAAGCGCGCGACATTTCCTTGCTTTAGCAGCGCGGATCACGCATGATCCGCGCGTGTCAAGAGGCACAACGATCGCGACTCGCCGTCAAAGTTGTAGGTGGCAAGGTCTCGTACGATCGTGGCGCGCCAGCCCTGAGGGGAACCATGGCGCATGTTCGAGAGCCCGGCCGGACGCTGGGCAGCACAAACTCCCAGTGGAGCTGACGTTACTTGGAGACAACGAGTTTTTCTGGGCTTGGCTTAAGCCCAAAGGTGCTCGCCGCCATTGAGGCCGCGGGCTACACGACACCGACACCCATTCAGGCCGCTGCCATTCCACTCGCCGTCAGCGGCCGCGACGTTCTCGGCATAGCCCAGACCGGCACCGGC
>JAGRKR010000557.1:0-1699 GCA_020442225.1 Hyphomicrobiaceae bacterium
CACCCGTACTACACGGTGAAGGACGGCTTCGCGATCGCGGTGTTCATGCTGCTCTTCATGTGGTTCGTCTTCTTCGCACCGGACTATCTGGGGCATCCCGACAACTACGTGGAGGCGAACCCGCTGGCGACGCCGCCGCACATCGTGCCGGAGTGGTACTTCCTGCCGTTCTACGCCATCCTGCGCGCCATTCCCTCGAAGCTCGGTGGCGTCGTGATGATGATCTCGGCCATCGTCATCCTGGCGTTCGCACCGTGGCTCGACTCGTCGCTGGTGCGCTCGACGAAGTACCGTCCGATCTATCGCTGGTTCTTCTGGCTGTTCGTCGTGACCTGCATCGCGCTCGGCTATCTCGGCTCCAAGCCAGCCGAAGGCCACTACGTGATGTGGGCGCGCATCTTCACCGCGTACTACTTCGCGCACTTCCTGCTGGTGATGCCCATCGTCGGCATCATCGAGACGCCGCGGTCCATGCCACGAAGCATCACGGAATCTGTTCTAGGCAATGCGGCCCACAAGTCGGGTGCCGGTTCGCCGAGCGGCGCGACCGCCGCACCGGAAAAACGATGAGCGCGGAGAGGGGAAACCTGAGATGAAGACGTTTCTCACACACCGCCTTGCGCCTGCGGCTCGGCTTGCCACGCGTCTGCTGGCTGTGTCGATCCTGGCGATGCCGTTCGTCGGCGGGTTCGCGCATGCTGCCGGCGATGCCATCAAGATCGAGCGACAGAGCTGGACGTTCGGCGGTCTGAACGGCCACTTCGACCGCGCGCAGCTCCAGCGTGGCTTCATGGTCTACCAGAAGGTCTGCGCCGACTGTCATGGCCTCAAGCGGATCAAGTTCCGCAACCTGTCCCAGAAGGGCGGGCCGGAGTTCTCCGAGGCCGAGATCCAGTCGCTCGCCGCGACCTTCAAGATCCAGGACGGCCCCAACGATGCCGGCAAGATGTTCCAGCGGCCCGGCAAGCCGTTTGACGCCTTCCCGTCGCCGTTCGCCAACGAGCAGCAGGCCCGCGCCTCCAACGGCGGCGCTTATCCGCCGGACCTCTCGGTGATCGCCAAGGGGCGCGGCGTCTCGACGAACGCCCCGGTCTACCTCGAGCCCTTCCTCTGGCTCAAGGAGATCGTCATGGGCTATCAGGAGGGCGGCCCCGATTACCTCTACGCGCTGCTGACAGGCTACGTCGCCGTGCCGTCTTACGCGAAGAAGGGCGACAAGCTGGTCAAGCTCCCGCCAGGCGAGACGGCGCCGGGTGCCGTCCAGTGTGCAAGCGTCGAGACCGTAGACGGCAAGGACGTCTGCACGCCCCTGCAGAAGGGCATGCAGTACAACGCCGCCTTCCCGGGGCATCAGATCGCGATGGTCGCGCCGCTGGCTGACAAGCGTGTGAAGTACACCGACGGCACGCCGCCGACGCTTGAGAACTACGCACGTGACGTCACGGCGTTCCTCGCCTGGGCGTCCGATCCGTCGCTCGAGCATCGCAAGCGTCTCGGTCAGCAGGTGCTGATCTACCTGCTCATCACGGCGCTGCTGCTCTACCTCGCCAAGCGCCGGGTCTGGGCGCGGGTCGAGCACTAGGTGTGACCGCTCCGGCCGGGCAGGGCAGCGTGCTCGCGAGGCAAGAGTGATCAGATCCGACCGACGAGACAAGACAAGGCCCGCGAGGGCCTTGTTGCGTTTGGGGTGACGGCCCGG
>JAGRKR010000557.1:1735-5004 GCA_020442225.1 Hyphomicrobiaceae bacterium
CGGCTCATACGAGAGGATGCCATGACCAAGACCGTTCTCGGAATTATTGGTGGCAGCGGTCTCTACGACCTGCCTGGGCTCGAAAGCCCGCGCTGGGTGAGCATCGAGGGGCCCTGGGGGGCGCCCTCCGATCAGGTGCTGCACGCCGAGGTGGCAGGGCTGCCCGTGCGCTTTCTGCCTCGCCACGGCCGCGGGCATCGGCTCTCGCCGACCGGCATCAACTATCGCGCCAACATCGATGCCCTCAAGCGGGCCGGCGTCACGGACCTCGTTTCGGTGTCCGCCTGCGGTTCCTTCCGCGAGGATCTGCCGCCCGGCATGTTCGTGCTGGTCGATCAGTTCATCGATCGCACGTTCGCGCGCGAGAAGAGCTTCTTCGGCACGGGCTGCGTCGCGCACGTGTCGGTCGCCGACCCCGTGAGCCCGCGTCTCGTCGATCGTGTCGAGGCGGCCGCCCGGGCCGAGGGCATCGACGCGCATCGGGGCGGCACCTACCTGGTGATGGAGGGGCCGCAGTTCTCGACGAGGGCGGAGTCCAACCTCTACCGCTCGTGGGGGTGCGACGTCATCGGCATGACCAACATGCCGGAAGCCAAGCTCGCCCGTGAAGCGGAACTCTGCTACGCGACCGTGGCCATGGTGACCGACTACGACTGCTGGCACGACGATCACGCCCACGTGGATGTCGAGGCCGTGATCAAGGTTCTGAAAGAGAATGCCCGCAAGGCGGCGCGCCTGATCGGCCGGCTGGCGCGCGACATTCCCCGCGAGCACGAGGCCTGTCCGCTCGGCTCGGATCGGGCACTCGACGTCGCCATCATCACGCCGCCCGAGGCCCGCGACGCGGCCCTGCTGGCGAAGCTCGACGCCGTCGCCGGGCGCGTATTGCAGCCGCGCGGCTGACCGCCGGGGTCAGCGTGGCGGCAGGGACGGAATGCCAACCAATGTGATGTTGAAGATGGCTGCGATCACGGTGCCGATCAGGACGTAGACGATCGACAGTATAATGACGGCAGGAACCGCAGCCAGTCCCCATTTGACGAAAATGAGGACAAGTCTCCAGAACGGGATGTCGATATCGGTGACAGTAACGCCGTCAGTCGATCGCGGCTGAGATGTGTCGCTCATCTTCTCCCCCGCTGTGTCGTGGAGCGCTCCACCTGAGTTAGAACTGTTTGCGAGGGGCGTCAACACGCTGGAGGTGCGGCATAGACCTTTTCCAGATCTGCCGCACCGCCGTTCGGCCGCGTGCAGGTCCAGCGCTCAGCCAGGGAAGTGGACGAGGATCCGCATCTTCACCAGCCACGGGAAATACGTCTGCAGGATCTCGCCGGCGCCGTAGAGCAGCGCACCGAGCAGGATCAAGGCGGGAATGCCCGCGAGCACGCATTTGAGGAAGAAGCCCATCAGGTGGAAGAACGGCACCTGGAAGCGGGTGACGACGACGTGATGCTGGAGGGCGGAGGCTGGAGGCACGGGCAGATCGGGCACCATGCCGGCGCCGTGCGCACCCGGGTGGCCGGGGGCGCCGAGGTCGGCGCCGTCGCTGCGGCCGACAGGAGCATCGAGGCTGTCGCGCTGCAGCGTTTCGCGCTCCCTGGCCTCACGTTCGCGGGCCTCCCGCTCACGGGCTTCCCGCTCGCGCTTCAAGGTGCGCGGGAGATCATCCGGTCCACCGTCTTGCAGGCTCGAGTATTGCAGCGTTGCCATGGCGATGGCTCCTGGTCTGAACGGACGTTCGCTATCGTCGAGGCAGACCGGGTCCATCGGTCCGAATCACTCGCATCGTGAGCGAGCATCCTGTCGGCCCGGCCTTCATGCAACCCTGTTGGCCCCTCATGACGTCCTCGCGTGCCGCAACGGCCAAACTGTCATGTCTTGGTGCTACCCACGGCGGGACTATGTTGTTAGGTTCCGCCGAAATTTTGGCGCGGAGGAGACCGTGACGGATCTCAAGGGGCTAATTCGCACGATTCCGGACTATCCGAAGCCGGGAATCATGTTCCGGGACATCACCACGCTGCTGGGGGATGCCCAGGGCTTCAAGGCGGCCATCGCGCGCATGGCCGAGCCCTTCCGCACCGAGCCTGTCGATGCCGTGGCTGGCATCGAGGCGCGTGGTTTCATCCTCGGCGGCGCCGTCGCCGACCGGCTCGGCTGTGGTTTCATCCCCATTCGCAAGAAGGGCAAGCTGCCCTGGAAGACCATCGGCCAGGAGTACACGCTCGAGTATGGCGTCGACGCCATCGAGATCCACGAGGATGCCATCCGGCCGGGGGAGCGCATCCTCATCGTGGACGATCTCATCGCCACGGGCGGCACGGCCGAGGCCGCGGTGAAGCTGATCACGCGCTCGGGCGGCCAGGTCGTCGGGGCGTCGTTCGTCATCGACCTGCCGGACATCGGTGGGCGCAAGCTGGTGGAGAGCCATGGCGTGGCGTGCCATGTGCTGATGGCGTTCGAGGGACATTGAGCGTCTCGCCGACGCGGCCCGCGGGAGAGGCAGGCGATGCGAATTTCCGGCAGGCACTACCGCACGATCTGGCTGGCCGGGGACGGCCGCTCGGTCGAGATCATCGATCAGACGCGGCTGCCCCATGAGTTCGTCGTGGCGACGCTACGGACTGTCGAGGAGGCGGCGCGTGCCATCAAGACCATGCAGGTGCGCGGCGCACCGCTCATCGGTGTGACGGCGGCCTACGGTGTCTGTCTGGCCGTCGCCCGGCAGCCGACGCAGCGGACTGTTGCCGAGGCGGTCGGACTGCTGGCGGCGCAGCGCCCGACGGCTGTCAACCTGCGCTGGGCGCTGGAGGACATGCGCGCCACCCTGGCCGGTCTCGATGGCGAGGCTCTCGTTTCGGCCGCCTACGCCCGTGCCGCCCGCCTGGCCGAGTCCGATGTCGAGACCAACCGGCAGATCGGGGAGCACGGACTGGCGCTGATCCGGGATGCCGCCGCGCGCAAGAGCGGCGCAACGGTCAACGTCCTCACCCATTGCAACGCGGGCTGGCTCGCCTGTGTCGACTGGGGCACGGCGACGGCACCGATCTACCTCGCGCACGATGCCGGCATCCCCGTGCATGTCTGGGTCGACGAGACGCGACCGCGCAACCAGGGCGCCTCGCTGACGGCCTACGAGCTGGCCGCCCACGGGGTGCCACATACCATCGTGGTGGACAATGCCGGTGGCCATCTCATGCAGAGGGGGCAGGTCGATCTCTGCCTTGTCGGCACGGATCGCGTCTCGGCGAACGGCGACGTCTGCAACA
>JAGRKR010000558.1 GCA_020442225.1 Hyphomicrobiaceae bacterium
GGCGCGTTCCAGACGCCGGACGGCTCCTTCACGCTCGACAACATTGCTCGGCTCAATCAGCCGACGATCGTCAGCGCCTATTGGATCAGCATCCAGGTGAGCGTCGCTTCCGCCCTGCTCGGGGCGCTTGCCGGCTTCGTCATCGCCTACGCCGTCGTCCTCGGCAAGCTGCCGCGCCCGCTCCGGCCGTTCGTGACGACCTTCAGCGGTGTCGCCTCCCAGTTCGCCGGCATCCCGCTCGCCTTCGCGTTCCTGGCGACCCTCGGTCCGACCGGACTGGTGACCGCGCTCCTCGACCAGTACGCGGGCATCAACCTCCGCGCTCTCGGCTTCAATCTGCTGAGCTTCTGGGGCCTCACCATCACCTATCTCTATTTCCAGATCCCGCTGATGGTGCTGATCCTGATGCCGGCCCTCGACGGGCTGCGGAAGGAATGGCGGGAGGCGGCTGCGATTCTCGGCGCGACGCCATGGCAGTACTGGCGGCATGTGGCGTTTCCGGTCTTGTGGCCGAGCCTTCTCGGCGCGACCATCCTCCTCTTCGCCAACGCCTTTGGCGCCGTCGCGACGGCCTATGCGCTGACCGGCAGCTCGCTCAACATCGTGCCGATCCTGCTCTACGCGCAGATCCGCGGCGACGTGCTTCACGACCCGCATCTCGGCTACGCGCTCGCACTCGGCATGATCCTGATCACTGGCCTCGCCAATGTCGGCTACATCTGGCTGCGCCAGCGCGGCGAGCGGTGGATCAAATGAAGACCTCGCGCCTCGGCCCGTGGCTGATCATCCTGCTTGGCGCGATCTACTTCATCGTGCCGCTCATCGCGACCTTCGAGTTCTCGCTGCGCAAGCGCCGCGGCGAGTATTCGTTCGATGCCTACCGCTGGGTCTTTGCCGACAACCGCTTCATCGAAAGCTTCAGCTATTCGACGTTCGTCGCTCTCGTCACCATCCTCGTCGGTGTCGTGCTGGTCGTGCCGGCGGCGTATGCGGTGCGAGTGCGCATGCCGCGGCTCCGGCCGGTGGTCGAGTTCGTGACGTTGCTGCCCCTGGTCATCCCGCCGATCATCATCGTGTTCGGCTATCTCCGGCTCTACAATTCGTCGTCCTGGCTGCCGATGACGTCGAGCCCGCGGGCGACGGACCTGCTTCTCGTCTTTGCCTACGCGACGCTGGCGCTGCCGTACATGTACCGGGCGGTCGACACCGGCATGCGCTCGATCGATGCGCGCACACTCACCGAGGCGGCGCAGAGCCTCGGCGCCGGCTGGCTGACGATCATGCTCCGGGTGATCCTGCCCAATGTCAGGGTGGCGCTGCTCTCCGGCGCATTCCTGACCTTCGCGATCGTCATCGGCGAGTTCACCATGGCGAGCCTGCTCGATCGGCCCGCCTTCGGGCCGTACATGCAGAACATCGGCGCCAACCGGGCCTACGAGCCATCGGCGCTGGCGATCATTGCCTTCGTCGTAACCTGGGCCTGCATGGGCCTGATCCAGCTCCTCGGCCGCGGCCGGCGGCAGAGCGTGGCGGCAGCGTAAGGGGCGGGGACGGAATGGGATTTCTTGATCTCGAAGGTGTGCGCAAGGTCTACGGCGCCAACACGGTCGTCCGGAATTTCAATCTCTCGATCCAGCGCGGCGAATTCATCTCGTTCCTCGGACCGTCGGGCTGCGGCAAGACGACGACGCTCCGGATGATTGCCGGCTTCGAAATCCCGTCGGCCGGAACCATCCGCATCGACGGGCGCGACGTCACCGAGCTCAAGCCGAACCAGCGCAATGTCGGCATGGTGTTCC
>JAGRKR010000559.1 GCA_020442225.1 Hyphomicrobiaceae bacterium
CAGTTGCTCCGGACCTCCGGCTTTCTCTTTGTTTTTCGCAAGTTGAGGTGGGGGAGGCGGGTGCGAGGGTGGGCCTTCTCGAGCAGGCGAAGCGCGCCCTGCATCGCGGCCCGGCGCGGCCGCTGCCACAGCGTGTGTTACCCGGTGACGATGATCGGTGCGCGATACGCGTCTTCAGGGGGAGAACTCGCCGCGAACGCGCGATGCCGACGGCACGGCGAGCCGCGCCGGAAAGGTGCTTCGCACCGATCCAGGCAGGGACAGGCGAAAGCCGGTCCCACCGCCATGCGAGCACGGTCATAACAGGACCTCGATTGCTCGACGATCCGCTCCCTGCTCATGCGGCATCCATTGCGAAGTTCGAGGAACTCCCGGATTTCACCCCGCAAGGGAAGATCGGGGTGCTGGCTGGGGCGCCAGGATTCGAACCTGGGATCGAGGGACCAAAACCCACTGCCTTACCGCTTGGCTACGCCCCAACGGGGCCTTCTAAATAGAGGCTCGCGCCTCGGGTGGCAATCGGACGGGTCGGTGTCGGGCCGGTTCTCCCAGGGCGCAGACCGGTTCGGCGGCGCATCGGCGGGGATCGTCGTGGGGGCGATCCACCAGTCCGGGCGGGTGGCGGCGAGGGTGCGGGCGGCCTCGCGGGTCGCCTCGGGCGTCGCGAAGAGGCCGAAGCAGGTGGCGCCGCTGCCGGACATGCGAGCCAGCAGGGCGCCGGGCAGGGCGCGCAGTTCTTCGAGGATCGAGTGAATCACCGGTTGGCGGGCGATGGCGGCCTCTTCGAGATCGTTGCGGCTCGAGGCGAGCCAGACCGCGAGGCGGGTGACGCCGGCGCCGACGGGCATGGGTGCGCGTGGTGCGGCGGTCCCGGCGATGCGCAGGCTGCGGAAGACGTCCGCGGTGGGCAGGGCCCGTCCCGGATTGACCAGCAGGAGCGGGATGTCGGGCAGGCCGCGCACCGGATCGAGCCGCTCGCCGATGCCGCGCATCCGAAGCGGCTGCCCGTGGATGCAGGCCGGCACGTCGGCGCCGAGCCCGAGGCCGATCTCGCGCAGACGCTCGTCGTCGATCGTGAGGTTCCAGAGCCGGCGCAGGCCGCGCAGCACGGCCGCGGCGTCGGCCGAGCCGCCGCCGATGCCGGAGGAAACCGGCAGGTGCTTCTCCAGCTCGATGTCGAGACCGCCGCGCACCGCCAGCCGGCGCATCGCGGCGACCGCCTTGAGGACCAGATTGTCGGCGCCGGCGGGAACGTCCTGCGAGAACGGCCCCTGCACCGCGAAGCGGTCGGCGCCCTCGGCGATCGGAGAAACGCTCAGCCGGTCGCCAGCGTCGGCGAAGACGGCGAGCGTCTCCAGGGCGTGGAAGCCGTTGGCTTCCCTGCCGACGACATGCAGGGCGAGATTGACCTTGGCCGGCGCAGTCTCGACGATGACCGCGGGATCAGCCGCCATTGCCGGCGCTGGCGGCGCGGGAGGTCTGCTCGAGTTCGGCGAGGCCGTTCTCGATCTTGTCGAGGATCTTCGGCAGGTCGGCCGCCTCGGGTCCGAGATCGCGGGCGTGGTTCCACTGGAAGCGCGCCTCGGTGCGGCGACCGGCGCGCCAGTAGGCGTCGCCGAGATGGTCGTTGAGGATCGGGTCCTGCGGCCGCAGCTTGACGGCGCGCTCGAGTTCCTCGGCGGCCTCGTCGTAGCGGCCGAGCCGGTAATAGGCCCAGCCGAGGCTGTCGACGATGTAGCCGTCATTGGGGCGCAGCTCGACGGCGCGCTTGATCATCTCCAGCGCCTTTTCCAGATGCAGTCCCTGATCGACCCACGAGTAGCCGAGATAGTTGAGCACGAAGGGATGGTCGGGCTGCAGCTCGAGCGCGCGCTGCAAATCCGCCTCGGCGGACGGCCAGTCCTTGGCGCGCTCGTTGGACATGCCGCGGAAATAGAACAGCACCCAGTCCTTCTGCTCGATGGGCGCGGAGCGGGCGATGCCCTGGGTATAGGCGCGCACCGCCTCGGCGTAGCGCTTCTGGTCGCGCAGGATGTCGCCGAGCGCCACGGGCGCCTCGGCGCTGCCGGGGTTCTGCTCGGTCAGCTTCGAGAGCACCTCGACCGCCTCGTCGGCGCGCTCGAGGTCGCCGAGATCGCGGGCGCGGGCGATCTGCGTGCTCAGCCAGAGCGGCGACTTCTGCGACACGCGGTCGTAGATGGCGATCGCCTCGGCGTAGTTGCCGTCTTCCTCGAAGTGGCTGGCCAGGGTGATGAGCGCGAGCGGGAAATCGGAGTCCAGCATGGTGGCGAGCTGGAGATAGATGGTGCCGAGGCGGTCGGCGGCGTCGCGGCCGAGCGCCGAGCCGAGGCCGTAGAACACCTCCGCGGCGCCGTCCTGGGGCGAGATGATGTCGCTGGCCGGGGCGCGGCCGGCGTCGATCTCGGCGCGCTCGGCGACGATCAGCGGATGGCCGGGAAGCACCGAATCGAAGCTGTCGAGAACCTTGCGGGCCTCGTCGGTCTTGCCGTTGGCGGCGAGCGCGCGGGCATAGGCCTGGACGACGCGCAGGACCTTGCCGTCGGTGTCGTAGGCGACGGCGAACTGCGCCTCGGCGCCCGCCTTGTCGCCGGTCATCTCGGCGATCAGGCCGGCGTGATAGGCCTTCAGCTTGGCGAGTTCCTCCGAGGAGGAGGCGTCGATCCCCTTGAGCGCCTCGGCCGCGCCCTTGGCGTCGCCGGCGCCGAGATAGGTCCAGGCCGACAGCAGGCCGGCGGTCAGCTCGCTGAGCGGGCTGCCGTCGAGCTCGGCCAGATGCTTGCGCGCCTCGGCGTACTGGCGGGCGCGGAACGAGCGGACGCCGAGCAGCAGCCGGGCGAGCCGGTTGCGGCCGTCCATCTTGACCATGCGCGTGGCGAGCTTGGCCGCTTCCTCCTCGTGGCCCGAGGCGAGCTCGAGGATCAGCGTGTCGTCGTAGAGCTGGGTGGCTTCGGGATCGATGGCCAGCGCGCCGCGGAAGAAGGTCGCCGCGGCCGAGGTGTCCTTCACCGAATAGGCGAGCCGGCCGGCCAGGTAGTTGCCGGAGAAGGTGCGCCCGACGACGACCTCGCCATCGGCGGCGCTCGCCGGCGCGCCGGCATGGACGAACCCCGCGACGGCGACGAGGATAGCTAGCCGGGATGCGCGACGGATCATGCTGTCGAAAGCTCCTGCCCTGACTGAAGAAGCGGCGGCGATTCACCTGCAAGCGCGCCGGCCGCCATGTGGAACGTCAAAGGATGG
>JAGRKR010000560.1 GCA_020442225.1 Hyphomicrobiaceae bacterium
TGCAGGCCGGTGTTGAACCACTGCGGGCTGTTGGGGGCGCCCATCTGCATGGCCAGCATGTAGCGCATTTCGTCGAAGAACGCCTGCGCGTCCTCCTCGCTGGAGAAGTAGCCGCCCTTCCAGCCCCAGTACGTCCACGTGCCGGCGAGGCGGTCGAAGACCTGACGGCAATCGGACTCGCCGCTGTTGCGCTCGGCCGCCGGGACAGCCTCGAGCGCCGCCTCGTCGGGGACCGAGCGCCACAGCCACGACGGGATCTTGTTCTCCTCGATCTTGCGCAGCCGCGCCGGCACGCCGGCCTTGCGGAAGTACTTCTGCGCGAGGATGTCGGCGGCTACCTGGCTCCAGTGCTTGGGCACGTCGAAGCCGGCGAGCTTGAAGACGACGGTGCCGTCCGGGTTCTTGATCTCGCTCGTGGCGCTGCGGAATTCGATTGCGCTGTAAGGTGACTTGCCGGCCTCAGTGAAGCGCCGAGTGATTTTCATGTTGTTGCCCCCGCGACGGTGTAGGTGGGGCCAGCTACGAGATACCAGGGACCGGCTCGGTTTCGTTTCTTCGAATTTGCATTTGGCGCCGCACTTCTGCGCCATGGACTAGGGTCGACGTCTCTTCCCGGCTGGCGGCGCCGCAACGCATGGCGCTGCCGGGCCGGCCGGTTCTCACTACGCTGGATTACGACTGAACATGGATCGGTGTCGGTCCGCAGGCGCTGAGCGCGGCTGTGGATCGGAACGCGACGCTACTTCCCAGAGCCGGCGACAGGCCGGACGCACGTAGCAAGTTCCGACAGCAACGGCTGTCCCGGCTTGCCGGCGGCGACATGAGGCGCAACTGCAACTCGATGTGGCCGCGAAAAAGCCCGCCGGGAAAGCAAGACGCGGGCGGGCTTCCATACTGCTGCCGCGGATGACTGAGCCGCAGCGAACTGTGGCCAAAGGTAGGCTGATTCGAACCGCCCGTCACCAAATATTGGGGTTACTGATCGGACCGATACTAGATGTAGATGTCATGTGGACAGGCTGTGGAGAAGCTGTCGACGCTCGGCGGACGAGGGATCGCCCCAAGCCAAGCTTCACGGGCGGCGGCGGCTTGTGAATCGCGGGCCGCTCTTGCGCGCGCTTCGTGTGAGTGTCGCAATGCTAGTCCGATTCCGCCAACGGCCGTGTGTCACTTTCGTCACGACCACAGCGGCTGGACACCTCGCCCTGCCGGTGCCATAAGCGCTCGCAGACACGAGCGAACCGACAGGGCAGCATGAGCATCTTCTCCGAGATCTTCTCGTGGTGGGGCGGCAACACCTGGAGCAATCGCCTCTACACGGCCTTTCGCGGCCGTCTGGTGGGCGAAGACGAGCTCGGCAACCGCTATTACGAGCAGAGCCGGGGCGTCGGCCCCGTGGGCAAGCCGCGCCGGTGGGTGATCTACAAGGATCTCGCCGAGGCCACCCGCGTACCGCCGGGCTGGCACGGCTGGCTGCATTATACTGTGGATACGCCGCCGAGCGCTGAGACCTACATGGCGCAGCCCTGGCAGCAGCCGCACCGGCCCAACATGACCGGGACGCCGGATGCCTATCGGCCCGAGGGTAGCATCCTCGCCTCCGCGACCCGGCCAAGGGCGACGGGCGACTACAAGCCCTGGAAGCCCGAGTAGCGTAGCGCCGGTCACGGCCAGGACAAGATTGCGCGTCATGCAGGCGGTGTGGCCGGCCGCATGGAAGCGACGGGGTCTGAGAACGGAATGCCGAACGCAAGACGCGAGACGACCTGCCCCGAGCTTTCGCGCGGCCAGTGGCGCCGGCTGCTCGCGGTGCTGGGCATCGCGGCGATGGTGTGCGGTGTGGCCCCGGGTCCGGCGCAGGCAGAGCGACAGGAGAACCCTACGGCCGTCTTCGCCGCGCTCGACAAGGTCACCGCCAAGATTTCCGCCATGAGTGTGGACGTCAACGCCACCAAGCCCTTCGGGGCCCTGCGTGTGACGCCGCGCGTGTGCTATTCACGCCCGCCGACGGAGCCGCCGAAGACGACGGCATTCGTCGAGGTGGACGAGGTGCTGCTCGACGGCACCTCCAAGCGCATCTTCACCGGTTGGATGTTCGCGGAGAGCCCTGGCATCAGCGGGGTCGAGCATCCCGTGTTCGATATCTGGCTGACCGGATGCGCCGCGCCCAGGACGCCCGTCGCCAAGGACGGCGCGGGTCGCCGCGACGATCCCGAGGAGCAGCCGCGCCGCCGCCGCCGGGTGCGTCGCTAGGGGCAGGGACGCGCGCAGCGGCATCAGATGGCGCGCCACGCAACCCGGCTCATTTGGCCGGCTTCTGGCTGGCGATGATCTCGAGAATCTCGGCGCCTGTCGCCGTCTTCGGCAGGCGCAGGAAATCGGCGCGCTGCTTGAGCGCCAGCTCGAGCTCGGCATGGAAGTCGGTGCGGTCGATCTCGATGGTGCCGAACTGCTCGAGGTGATCGGTCACGAATTGCGTGTCGAGCAGCGTGAAGCCGCCGCGGATGAGACGGCCGACGAGGTGCACCAGCGCGATCTTGCTGGCGTCGCGGGCCGTGGAGAACATGCTCTCGCCGAAGAAGGCCCCCGAGAGTGCGACCCCGTAGAGACCTCCGACCATCCGCCCCTGCGACCAGGCCTCCACGGTATGGCAATGGCCGAGGTCGAAGAGTTCACGATAGAGCGAGCGGATGCGCTCGTTGATCCACGTCGAGCGCCGGCCCGGCCGCGAGGCGGCGCAGCCGTCGATCACGGCGTCGAAATCGGAATCGATGCGCACCTCGTAGATGCCCTGCCGGATGGAGCGTGCGAGGCGCTTCGGCACATGGAAGGTGGCGAGCGGCAGCACGCCACGATGCTGCGGCTCGATCCAGTACAGCGCCGGGTCGTCGGCGCTCTCCGCCATCGGGAAGATGCCGCAGGCGTAAGCCTTGAGCAGCACCTGCGGCGTG
>JAGRKR010000561.1 GCA_020442225.1 Hyphomicrobiaceae bacterium
TCGGGTGTGCCCGGCAGATGCTCGCGGCGCTGGCCGTACCGGTTGCACCAGACCACGCGCATGCCGAAGGCCGATGCCGCATAGGCGTCCCAGGCGTTGGACGATTGGAAGGCGATGGCGGCGGCCGGCACCTGCAGCAGGTCGCAGGCGAGCTGATAGACGCGCGGATGGGGCTTGAAGACCCCGACCTCCTCGACCGAAATCACGTGATCGACGAGGTTGCCGATGCCGGCGCTCGCAACCGCGTGGGCGAGCATCTCCGGTGTGCCGTTGGACAGGATGGCCGTGGCATAGCCGGCGGCCTTCAGGTCTTTGAGCGCGCCGACGGCATCCGGAAAGGCGCTCAGCGACCGGTACAGGGACATGAGCTCGGCCCGCAGCGCCGGGTCGTCGACCGACAGGGTCTCGAGCGCGAAATCGAGCGCGTCGCCGGTGACCTGCCAGAAATCGGCATGGCGACCCTGCAGCCCGCGCAGCCACGTGTACTGGAGCTGCTTGTCCCGCCACAGCGCGGTCAGCGTGCCGGCGATCTCTTTCGGCAAACGCTGGCTGCGAGCGGTCGCGGACGCGAAGTCGAACAGGGTACCGTAGGCATCGAAGACGCAGGCGCGAACAGGAAGTCTGGCGTGGGCCGTCATGGCGTCCCTCCCTAGGGAACTGTTGCTGCGCGGCGTCGAACGGCGCCGCCTCGCGGATTGCTATGGACGATGGCCTGCGGGCGGCATCGCGGCCACGAGGCTGCGATGCCGAACGGCAGACGTCAGCGGGCTGGCGGTTGTGTCACCATCTGCCGGAGGTGTTCGGCCGTGACGGCGTGCCGCCGACGCCCCAGGCCCCCTCGGCGACATCCTCGATCGTGACCCAGGTCACCGGCCTCAGGCCTTCCCCCTCGACGGAGAGGACGGCACCCGTGACCTTACGGATGATCTCCTGCTTCTGAGCGAGCGTGAGATAGCCGCTCACGCCCTTGATCTGCACCAGTGGCATCGCAATCTCCTGTGTTCGCGGGACCGCTCAGGCAGCCTTCGACCATTCGGCCTTCGCAAAGGCCTGGTCGAGCGGCGTCTGAGCCACGTGATTCATGTAGTTCGACAGCGTCTTGAGCCCGACCCCGAGCACCACCTCGAGCGCCTGCTGGCGCGTGTAGCCGGCCGCCTCGAACGCCGCGATGTCCGCCTCTGCAGGACAGCCACGCTTTGTCACGATGACCGAGGTATAGCGGCGCAGGGCCTCGAGCCGCGCGTCGGGGATCGGCTGGTTGGAGCGGATCGCCTGCACGACGGCCTCCGGCACCTTCTGCATGCCGGCAATGACGCTGTGCGCGGCGACGCAGTACGTGCAGCCATTATCGTGGCTCACCGTCAGCAGCACGACCTGCCGTTCCGCCGGGCTGAACGAGCTCTCGTCGAAGATCCGCGACAGAGTCGTGTAGCCCTTCACCAGGGCCGGCGCCTCGGCCATGACGCCCAGCAGGTTGGGCAGAAAACCATAGGCCTTCTGGGCGGCGGCCAACGTTTCCCTGGCGGCTGCGGGGGCAGTCTCCACGGTATGCACGGGATAGCTCATGTCATCTCTCCTCTGATCGGTTCTCTTTTGGCAGCGCCTGTGTGTACCGATCGTTCCATACAAGCGCCGATCATGTGCGCGGCACAGCCACGGTCAGGGCGATGCGTCGCGCTCAGCTCGTTCTGAGTGGTTTGCTGCGCTCACCGGCCGGCGGGCGAGACCGAAAACCGTTGTCATTCTCGCCAGAACATTGGAACGTTCGTTCCACACCCGGCAAATAAAGCAGTCATTCCAGTCTGCGCATGGCGTCGGCGGTGATGCTCTGCAGGACACCGCGATCCGGTCGGCTGCGGACGAGCACGAGCACGCCCAGCAGGGAGGCCAGCAGCGCTCGCGATGTCTCCTGCGGCTTGACGTGAGCGCCGATCGCACCCTCGGCCTTCCCCCGCCTGATCATGCGGAGAAAGAACGCCTCGACGTCCTCCTGCGCCGCCGCCACGAGCGTCTTGACCTCCGGATCGTGGGCCGCCAGCTCCAGAGCCGTATTCGTCATGAAGCAACCGCGATTGCTGCCGCTCGGGCTTGCCTCATCGACGATCCCTGCGAAGAGCCTGCGGATGGCTTCGCGCGGCGAATACCGCCCCTCCAGCTCGCCCAGCATGGTGCGGCGCCGTTGATCGTAGCTGCGCAGCGCAGCGAGGAACAGCGCGTGCTTGTCGCCATAGGTGGCATAGAGGCTGCCCCGATTGACGCCGGTGCAATCGACCAGATCCTGCATCGAGGTCGCCTCGTAGCCATGCATCCAGAAGGCCTGCATGGCCTTGTCCAGCGCCTCGTCCTTGTTGAACTGCTTTTCCCAGGGCATCTCGTGTCTCCGTTGGCAGTAGAGGTATACTTCTTAGAACGTTCGTTCAAGACAAGTCGCGATCACCATCTGGTGAAGCACTCGCCTGCGGTCAGGCCGGCCGCCACGCCCATGCGCCCATTCGACGGCTTGTCTGGCGATGCCACCCGGGCCAGTGTGAACTGCGTCATGGGACGACGCTCCGGCACCTCACGACCGTCCCATACGACGCACGGCGCCTTCAGGCGAGGTAGGGAGCATGAACAGACCCGGCTGCATCATTCCCGTCATGGCCTTGCTCGCCATCGGGAGCCCGCCTGCCCTGGCAGAAACCCGGAGCAAGGCGACGCCCACCTTCACGATGCAGCCGATCGGCTGGGTGCGCAAAGCCGGCGGCAAGACCTACATCGAGATCGACAAGCGCTACCAGCCTGCGCTGCTCGGCGTCGATAAGCTGCCCACACTCAAAGTGTTCTGGTGGTTCGACCGCAATGACACGCCCGACAAGCGCGCTGTGCTGCGGGTGCATCCTCGCGGCGATCCCGAAAATCCATTGCGGGGCGTCTTCGCCACACGCTCGCCTTACCGGCCGAACCTCATCGCGCTGACAGAGGTGAGCGTCATCGCCGTGCGCGGCAACGTGATCGAGATCGACGGCATCGACGCCTTTGCCGACACCCCGGTGCTCGACCTCAAGCGCTGAGCGCCGAAGCGGCCAGCCCGCCTCATCGCGAGCGCATCTCCGACCGCCGCCGTCCCGGCGCCGAGCCCGCCGAGGACGCGCGCGACAGCTGCGCATGGCGCAGCAGGTCGGCCGATCGGCGCACGACGACGGAGACCTGCAGGAGCTGGCCGCCGAGGGGGCTCGTCTTGCGCCAGACCATGCCGAGCGTCCGTGTCGGCTGCGGCTCCCGGAACCGCACGACAGACACGGGCACCGAACGCGTCTCCACTGCCAGCGCCATTTCCGGAATCAAGGTCACGCCCATGCCGGCCCCGACCATCTGCACCAGCGTCGACAGCGAGCTCGCGTCGAGCAGGTCGCGCGGCAGCGCCGACGTCATGTTGCAGAACGAGAGCGCCTGCTCGCGGAAACAGTGCCCTTCCTGAAGCAGAAGCAGGCGCATCTCGCGCAGCATCTCCGCACTCGGCACCGGCGCCCCCTCGTCCGTTCCCGGCCGCACCAGCAGGAACGGCTCGGTGAACAGGGCGACCTCGGTCAGGGACGGCTCCGAGACCGGCAGCGCGACGATGGCCGCGTCGATGCGGCCGTCGGTAAGCTCCTCGATGAGCTTCGCCGTCACGGCCTCGCGCACATGCACGTCGAGATCGGGATAGGCCTGCGCGAGGCTGCCCATCAGCGTCGGCAGGAGATAGGGCGCAATGGTCGGGATCATGCCGATGCGCAACCGGCCCATCAGCCGCCCCTGCGAGGCCCGGGCGAAGCCGCCGAGCTCGTCGACCGCGCGCAGGATGGCCCGCGCCCGCTTGGCCGTCTCCTCACCGAGCTTGGTCAAGCGGACCTGCCGCGCGCCCCGCTCGATCAGCAAGCCGCCCAGTTCCTCCTCCAGCTCCTTGATCTGCATGGACAGGGCTGGCTGCGAGATGGAGCTGGCGTCGGCGGCCCGTCCGAAGTGGCCGTGGCGCGCGAGCGCATCGAAGTAGCGGAGCTGGCGCAGGGTAATCCGGTTCATCAGGGAAACTTATCACAGAAATCACGTGATCAAATTTTACCTGATGCCGCATTCTGGTTAAGACACAGATCGAGGATCAAGTGGTGCAACATGCACGATGGATAGGGAGTGACCATGTCGAGCGAAAGCAAGTGTCCGGTAGCGCACGGGTCGAAGGATCACAGGTTCAGCGGCACGATGAACCGCGACTGGTGGCCAAACCAGCTCAACCTGCGGATTCTG
>JAGRKR010000562.1 GCA_020442225.1 Hyphomicrobiaceae bacterium
CGGTGACGTAGCCGTGGGGATTGGCCTGATTGACCACGTAGTCGGTGATGGCCTCGATGAGGAAGTCGCTCCAGCTGGGGTCCTGGACGTGGCAGGCCTCGTTCAGGTGAAGCAGGGTCTCGGCCTCGCTCTCGCAGATCGCTCCGTCCTCGTAGAATGCCCGACGCATCTTGAGGACGTCGGTGTCCTTGATGCTGCCGCGCGCTTCGATCTCGGCGACGTTGACGACCTTGCTGAGACTCATGGGAACCACCTCTTACGACCCGATGAGCCAGAAGGTAGGCGGATAGGCTTACCAATTGCCTAATCGTCGCGCCGCGGCGGCACTCACGCGGCGGGGGGCAGCCACAGGTAGCCGGCGCCCCCCGCGAGCACGGCCAGTACGCCCGTGATGGCCAGCCGCAGGCCGACGTGGCGGCCGCCGCTGACCCAGGCGAGCCCCGCCTTCGAGAGCGTGTTGACGGCGGCTGCCACGAGGATGGCGGCCGCGGCCGTCGCCTGATTGATGCCGGCAGCCTCGCCGCGCAGAAGCGCGAGCGTGATGGAATCGACGTCGACCAACCCCGAGATGGCCGCCAGCGCCATGACGCCGCCCGCGCCGCCATAGGACTTCGCCACGGCCACGACCAGGATGACCCCGGCCAGCAAGGCGCCGAAGCGCAGCACGGTCGCCAGCTCGAACGGACTGGTGAGCTCGAGCGGGCTCGGCGTGGCGGCGCTGCGGCCGAGGAGCGAGACGCCGGCGACCGCTGCCACGACGGCTGCAGCCGGCACCAGCGCGGGTAGCAACAGCGGCAGGACTGCGGCGTCGAAGAAGACCGTGAGGGCGATGATGCGCAGGATCATCACGAGCCCGGCGATCAGCGCGCCGCCTGCGAACAGCGGGCTCTGGGCGGGGTCGGACTTGGCGAAGCGGGCCATGGCCAGGGTAGTGGCGGTCGAGGAGACGAGGCCGCCAGCGGCCGCGGCCATGATGATGCCGAGCCGTTCGCCGGTCAGCTTGATGGCGACATAGCCGGCAAATGAGAGGGCCGCGATGAGGATGGTCATCACCCACAGCTCGTGCGGATTGAGCGCTTTGAGCGGCCCCATCCCGCGATCGGGCAGGATCGGCAGGGCGATGAACGTCATGGCCAGCAGCACCAGCCCCGACCTCAGCTCCTCCCATGTCAGGCGCTTGACCCAGGCATGAAGCCCGCCCTTGAGCGCGAGCAGGAGGGTCGTGGCGATACCGGCGGCGGCGGCGGCCAGCATGTCGCCGAAGGCGGCGAAGACGCCGAGCGAGAACGCCAGCATGGCCGCCACGATGGTGGTTGCCCCGAAGCTGCCGTCGTGACGCATCTCGCGCAGCCGGAAAAGCGCGATGAGCACGGAGAAGACCGCGAAGACGACGGCGACCGCGATCAGTCCGACGCCGCCGGCGCGGGCCGCGACGATGCCCCAGACACCGCCGAGCAGGGACGACAGCGCGAAAGTCCTGAGCCCGGCCGCACGTTCGCCTTCCTTCTCGACGCGCGCCCGCCAGCCCCGCTCGAGCCCGATCAGAAGCCCGATGGCCAGGGCGATGGAGAGCCGCTGGAAAATCTCGATCGTGGTCATGCGCACTCCGCACGGTTGGCCGAGGGCCGGCCGCTGCGCTCCGGCGGTCCGTCAGCGCGGCGGTCCGTCAGCCCGGTGGTCCGTCAGAATGTGTAGCCGAAATGGCGGATCTCGGGAGCGTACCAGCGGGCGACGAGATCACGCGTTTCCGGCGTGTAATGGTCCCGGTAGCTGCCGGTCTTGCCGGGCGAGACGTTGGTGACTGGCAGCTCGACGCGTCCGGCGAGCCCGATGGCCGCCAGTATGCGCGCGAAGTCGTCCTCGAGGCTCTCGTAGCGGCCGACGAAATCGACGATCAGACTGTCGTCGACGGTGTAGAGGTCCCAGTTCTCGACGAACGCCCGCTTGCGATCACGGTTGAAGGCCTCGAATGACGGCTTGCGGTCGGCGGCTTTCGATTTGGTCTTGTAGCGGTACCAGGAGACCTGGCGATCCCAGGGGTTTCGCTCGAACGTGAACTTGTAATAGCTGCGCCAGATGTCCTCGCCGACGTAGGTGCGCACCCGCCAGGCGGGCATATGCTCGTAGTAGCCGACCGAGGGATGGTAATGGCGCTCGGGCCGGCCGAGCAGGGTCTTCCAGAGGGGGCGTTTCGGCACGGCAGGGTGGTTAAGGCGATAGTTCTGGGCAGGGCGCTGGCGGTGGCCGCGGAGCTGCTCGCTCGCCTCGGTGACGACATCGTCCGGGCCGCAAATGGCGGAAAGCGCCGTCTCGACCGACGTCGAGCCGGTCTTGTAGGTCTTGATGTAGATGAAGCGATGGGCGTGCGACAGGATCATCCGGGACACCTAGAGTGTCATCGACGTCGAGGCAATCGCATTCGCGAGGTCGAGCAGCCGCGACAGGCACTCCAAATCATGAGGACAGGGTGCGCCCCACCCGTGGCCCAAAAGTGGCGCAGAAACTCCGTAGTGCTGTTGATGTCTTGGAATCCCGTGTTGCGGTATTATCTATCGTGATGCAGGTTGAACAATATTCAAATCAGGCGTGGCGTGCATGAGCAGATCCGTCCTCAGCTATGTCCGCTCGTGGCCGGGAGCGGCCGCGCTGGCCATGCTCCTCCTTGCGCTGACGATGGCGCCCGCGCAGGCCGAGGACGGCGCGTTCAAGCGCCTCAAGGTCTACCCCTCCGTACTCAATCAGGACACCGTGATCTTCTCGTGGTCCGGCCGCATCGAGGCGCCCATGGCGAGCGAGATCCGTGCCGCCTTCATGCAGTGGCGCGCCTACCGCTCGCGCATCATCCTGCGCCTGAACTCCGGTGGCGGGCTCGTCAACGAGGGCGAGCGTGTGATCAGCCTGCTGAGGCGCATCCGCCGCAGCCATACCCTCGACACCTACGTCGGCCACGGCGCCACATGCGGGTCGATGTGCGTGCCGATCTATCTTCAGGGTCACATCCGCTACGGCGCGCGCACGAGCACGTGGCTGTTCCACGAGGTTGCCATTCGCGAGCGCGATACAAAGGCGCTCATCGAGCTGAAGCGCAAGCGCTCGCGCCGGCTCTTCGAGGATCATTTCGGCCCGGCGGGCGTTTCGCGCCACTGGATCGACGAGGTCGAGCGGATGATCGTCGGCACCGACTTCTGGCAGACCGGCAACGATTTGTTGCGATCGGGCTCAGGCGTCATCACGCTGCCGCTCGAGAACCAGGTCCATCGTATCGTGCGCGTCCCCCTGCCGAGCATCCGCGGCTCGGCGACCATCGGCAACCCGAAGCCGGAATGCCGCGAGATCCGCAAGGGCCGGTTCGCCGATCGCAAGCTGCTCGGGAATCTCAACGGGCGCCGGCTGCCGGCCCAAACAAGGCACGGAGGTGATCCGTCACCGCCTGAGGTTGTTCCAAGGCGAGCCAGTGCCAATTGCTCGGAAAGTAGGTGACGGCGAAGTCGTCGATCCAGGCGCTGGCGATGTCGTTCAGCACCGGCTCGAGCGCAATGTCGAGCGAGCCCCAGAGCACGCGTACCGGACAGGTGATGCGCCGCGGTGCGACATGACGCCGGCGCCGGATGTCGCGGACGAGCTCGCGATAGTAGTTGATGGCGGCGGTGGCCACGCCCGGGATCTCGAAGGCGCGGCGATAGACGGCGACATCCTCGGCTGACGCCACCTTGGCGATCCGTACGGTGCCGGTGCGGAACTGCTCGAGATGGAGCTCCTCCGGCAAGTCCGGCGCGAGATCGAGAAAAACGTACCAGCTCTTGCGCTGCTGCTCGGGGTCGCTCAGCCATGAGGCGATCCAGGCGTCGGGGTGCGGGGCGTTGAGGATCGCGAGGCGCGTGATGGCCTGCGGATGATCCATGGCGGTCTGGTAGGCGACGATGCCGCCCCAGTCGTGCCCGGCGACGAGGGCCGGACCGCCCAGGTGGTCGATCAGCTGCGCAGTGTCGGTGGCGAGTGTGGCCAGGTCGTAGCCGGTCGCCGGCTTCGCCGAGAGGTGATAGCCGCGCATGTCGACGGCGACGACGCGGTAGGATTGCGCCAGTGCCGGGATGATGTGGCGCCAGGACCACCAGAACTCGGGAAATCCGTGCAGGAGCAACACGAGCGGACCCGTGCCCATTTCCACGTAATGCAGCTCGGTGCCGTTGATCCTGGCGTGGTGGTGGGCGAGGCCGGGCAGGGTCGGGGTCATCGGCGGTGTCCTCGACAGCGGCGGCGCAGGCAATGCCGACTCCACGCACGCGCAAACGGATTGGCAACTTATAGCTGTCAGGCTTGTCCGCTGGAATGGCTGTTGTTGCGAGTGGACCGATATGCGTGCGGATGTGCCGGAAACTGTCCGGCCGATGCTCTCCCGGATCAGGCACCATCTTCCCGATGGCGGCGCCCTTCGTCATGGGCTGCCTGCGATCTCTTTCGCGCTGCCGGACGTGGTGGCAGAGGTCGGTGCGGCCGAGCGCGCGACGCGCTGCCTCGTCGGCCAGGACGTGTGCATCCTCGACGGCACGCGCTACTACGTCCGCTGCCGGTTGGCGGTGCCGATCCTCGATTACGAAGAGCCGCTCGTGTGGATGATCTGGTGCCGGGTGTCGTGGCGGACCTGCGCCGCCATCTCCTCGGCCGGCAAATTCGGCGGCGAGGAGCGCCATGTGACGGCGGAGGGACTGCTCGCCAATCGTCTCGCCGACTTTCCCCGCACGGACGGGTTGGCCTCCACCATCCGCTTCCGCAATACGGGTGGTCAGGCGGAGGCGCGCATCAACTCGGAGCGCCACAAGCTCGGCCGCCTGCAACGGCACGGCATGACTGCGAGCGATGCCATCGCCCAGGCCCGCCGCTCGGGCGCCTTGCTGGTCTTCGGCTGACCGCCCGCGTCCTCACCGCTTCTCGAGCTGATCGTAGACGCTGCGCGCGACGCGCGTCAGCTCGGCGCGTCCGACGTTCGACACGATCGCATAGGCGAGCGGCCGATCGATCCAATAGAAGGTCTGCAGCCCCTTGGTATCGGAGAACTGGAACGCCGTGTTGGCGAGACTCGTTTCGCGGCGCACATAGAGCGTGAGGCGCTGCCCGCGGCTCGTCTCGTACATGAAGAGCGCGGCGGGCCTCGGTCCGTCCGGGAGCAGTCGGCCCCCCACCAGTTTGAACCCGAGTGGCACAAGGTCGGGTGCGCGGATCTGCTCGCCGAGACGCTTCGACAGCCAGGCGACGAGATGGCGCTCTTCCGCGGCCGCGACCTCCACGGGATGGCGAACCTCCGGCACGTAGACGGAGTGTGCGCCGACGGCCTGAGCGACGAGAGCCAGCGCACGGCGCTGCTCCGGCTGGAAGCGCGAGCCGACGTAGAGGCCGGCGAGGCCCGAGAGCAGCAGCAGGGCCAGCGAAGCTGCGAGTGCGGTGCGGCGGCTCACCATTGTGGAGGTGCGGGGCTCGGGCACGCGCTCGAGCAGCGCCGCGAGCTGCGGCGACAACGGCTCGTCCGTGCGCAACGGAAAGGTGTCCTGGAGCTTGCGGTTGAGGTCGCGCAACTCGCCGGCCAGCCCGCGGGCCGCTTGATCGGATGCGAGCCAAGCCTCCACCTCGCCGGCGGCGTCCGGGGTCAATTCGCCGTCGATCAAGGCATTCAGCTCAAAGGCCGTTCTGGCTTCCGGCGTCGTCATTTGATCCTCCTGAGGGGGCTCGTGCGTCCCCCCTGGCGATCGCCTCCATCGCCCAAGAGCTGTCTCAATCGGTCACGCCCGCGTGACAGACGCGACATCACCGTGCCGA
>JAGRKR010000563.1 GCA_020442225.1 Hyphomicrobiaceae bacterium
GTGGTCGGGGTTCGACACCGCGCCGACCGTCGCCATGCACTCGGCCCGCACACGGCGCGTCTCGCCGGAGTTGAGGCGGATGACCGCGTAGCCGGCATCGCGGCCGACGAGCTGCACATAGGCGCCTGCCGAGCGGGCCATCTGCCCACCCTTGCCGGCCTTCATTTCCACGTTGTGGACGATCGTCCCGATCGGCATGGAGGCCAGCGGCATGGCGTTGCCCGGCTTCACGTCGACCTTGTCGCCGGACATCACGGTGTCGCCGACGGCCAGCCGCTGCGGCGCCAGGATGTAGGACTGCTCGCCATCCTCGTAACGGATGAGCGCGATGAAGGCCGTACGGTTGGGATCGTACTCGAGCCGCTCGACCGTCGCCGGCACGTCGTGCTTGCGACGGCGGAAATCGACGTGGCGGTACGTCTGCTTGTGCCCGCCGCCGATATGACGCGTGGTGATGCGGCCGAAATTGTTGCGACCGCCGCTCTTGCGCTTACCCTCGGTCAGGGCCTTGACGGGCTTGCCCTTCCACAGGTGGCTGCGATCCACCTGGACCAGCTGGCGCAGGCCCGGTGTCATCGGCCGATATGTCTTCAGTGCCATGGGTCTGCCTATCAGATCCGTTTACGTGCTTCGCTATCGTTCCGGCGCCGTGCCGGGATGATGATCAAAGCCCCGTGGTTACGTCGATGGTGTGCCCCTCCTCGAGGGTCACGATGGCCTTCTTGACGTCACCCTGCAGGCCCTTGCGACCGCGGAACACCTTCGTCTTGCCTTTACGGACGAGCGTGTTGACCGCCTTCACCTTGACGTTGAAGAGCGACTCGACGGCGGCCTTGATCTCCGGCTTGGAGGCCTTCGGCGCCACGCGAAAGATGACCTGGTTGACCTCCGAGACCTGTGTGGCCTTCTCGGTGATCACCGGCGAGAGGATGATGTCGTAGTGCGCGAGCTTGTTCATGCCGTCACCTTTGCTGCAGGCTTGGCCTGCGGCTTGAAGCGAGCCTCCAGCGCCTCGACGGCCGCGCGCGTCAGCACGAGCTTCCGGCAGCGCAGGACGTCGTAGACGTTGATGCCCTCGACCGGCAGAAGGTCGATGTGCGGGATATTGCGCGCAGCCAGCACGAAGCCGCGATCGAGTTGCGTGCCGTCGATGATCAGCGCCGAGGACAGGCCGAGCTTCTCGAGCTGCTTGCGCAGCGCGCTGGTCTTGATGTCCTTCGCCTCGGCCTTGTCGAGCACGATCAGCTCGGCGGCCTTGAGCTTGGCCGACAGGGCATGACGCAGCGCCAGCGCCCGCACCTTCTTCGGCAGCGCGATGGCATGGCTGCGCGGCTTCGGGCCGAACGCCTTGCCGCCGCCGCGGAACTGCGGCACCGACTTGTCACCGTGACGGGCACGGCCGGTGCCCTTCTGCTTGTACATCTTCTTGCCGGTCGTATTGACCTCGGAACGGTCCTGCGCGTGATGCGTTCCGGCCTGCCGCTTGGCGAGCTGGTAGCGCACCATGCGGTGCAGGATGTCCGACCTCGGCTCGAGGCCAAAGATGTCGTCGGAGAGCTCGAGCTCGCCGGCCTTGGTGGCCTCGAGCGTGGTGATCTCGGCCTTCATCACGCCTTCTCCTTGCTCTCTGTCGCGACGTCCGCGCCGGTCGGCTTGCGGAAGGCGCCCGGACGCGGGGCGTCCTGCGGCAGGTTGCGCTTAATGGCGTCGCGCACCAGCACCCAGCCGCCCTTGTTCCCAGGCACGGCGCCACGCACGAGAACCAGACCGCGGTCGACGTCCGTGCCGACGACTTCCAGGTTCTGCGTGGTCACGCGCACAGCGCCCATGTGACCGGCCATCTTCTTGCCCTTGAAGACCTTGCCGGGATCCTGGCGCTGACCCGTCGAGCCGTGGCTGCGATGGCTGATCGAGACGCCGTGCGTCGCGCGCAGGCCGCCGAAGTTCCAGCGCTTCATGGCGCCCTGGAACCCCTTGCCCTGGTTGGTGGCCGTGACGTCCACCCGCTGGCCCTTCACGAAGTGGTCGGCCGTGATCTCCGCGCCGACCTCGATCATGTTGTCGGGGCTGACACGGAACTCGGCGATCCGCCGCTTCGGCTCCACCTTGGCGATCGCGAAGTTGCCGCGATCGGCCTTGGTCAGCCGCGACACCTTACGGGTGCCGCTGCCGAGCTGCAGCGCCGTGTAACCGTTCTTCTCGTCTGTTCGGTGCGCGAGCACCTGGCACTTCTCGAGCTTGAGCACCGTGACGGGGATATGCTCTCCCGCCTCGGTGAATACCCGGGTCATGCCCACCTTCTGCGCAATGACACCTGACCGCATCGGTGTTTCCTTGTCTCCTGGCCGGACCCTGTGGGCCGGCCTCCTCGGCCAATGCTCTCGTGCCGCCTCGGGCGGCAGCCGCTCCGGCCTTTAAAGCTTGATCTCCACGTCGACGCCCGCCGCAAGGTCGAGCTTCATCAGCGCATCGACCGTCTGGGGCGTCGGGTCCACGATGTCGAGCACCCGCTTGTGCGTGCGGATCTCGAACTGCTCGCG
>JAGRKR010000564.1:0-8153 GCA_020442225.1 Hyphomicrobiaceae bacterium
TCCCCGCCACGGTAGAACACCCACAATGGCTCCAGAAAGACGCGCCCCAGCGAGACGAGGCCCCACGTCTCCTTCTTGTTGGTGATGCCGCCCTGCAGCAGCGCGACATCGACGCCGGCAAAGCTCATGCCGACCACCGTGGCGATGATGAGCGATCCGGGGATCAGTATCCAGCTCGGCATGCCCGTCTTCACGGCTCCCGAGCCGTAGAGCAGCACGCCCGCGCACATGGCGCCGAAAAGGTAGCCGGCAGGAACTTTGAGCCGCGCGAAGAGCAGGCCGGCGCCGAGGCCTGCGGCCAGCAGGATCGCCAGATCGGGAACACTGACCGCGCGGCCCAGCAAGACGCCGGCGGCGCCGCCCTCCGGCACGATGCCGAGCAGCGTGAAGCTGATCGGCAGCAGCACGACGAGGCTTGCCAGGCGAAAGGTCTGCGCAATGGCCACCTGCCGCACGTCGGCCTTGCTCTCCATGGACAGCGCCAGGACCAGCGGCAGGGAGCCGGGTACGGCTGCAAAGCGTGCCGTCGCCGGGTCGAAGCCATGGATGCGCTGGAGGTAGAGGCTGCAGGCCCACATCACCAGGGCAAGAGAGGCTCCGAGGCCGATGAGGCTCAAGGGCCACTCCGCGAGGTGCGACAGGGTATCCGGCGAGACCGTCGAGGACATGGTGGCGCCGAGCAGGACGGGAGCCGCGAGCACGATCGGGCGCGGCAGCAGCAGCGGTGCGCCGAGCACGGCGGCGCTCGCCACGACGAGGGTTGGACCCGTCAGCCAGGGCGCCGGAAAGCCGATGGCGCGGAACAGCAGGCCACCGGTGACCGCGATCGACAGCGTCAACGCAGTGCGCAGGAAAACGTTCATCGCGCTCGCCGCTTCGCGCTCCGGCCGGGGCACCTGGCCCAACCTCTACTTGAGCACGACGAGCGCGTCGGCCGCCTTTGCGCCACTCCCCCTCGGGCCGACGAACACCGGATTGAGATCCATCTCGGAAAGGCGGTCGCCAAGACCGGCTGCCATGCGGGACACGGTGACGAGCATTTCGGCGAGGGCTTCCTTGTCCGCCGCGGGCTTGCCGCGATAGCCGTCGAGGATGCGCGCCGCCCGCAGCTCGCCGATCATGTCGCGGGCGGTTTCGATGTCGAAGGGCGCGATGCGGTACGTGACATCCTTCAGGATCTCCGTGAGCACACCGCCCATGCCGACGGCGACCGTCGGGCCGAAGCCGGGATCGTTGATGACGCCGATCAGCACTTCGGTGCCCTCGGCCATCTCGGCAAGCAGCACACCCTCGATGGCGGCCTTCGGCTTGGCCTTGCGCGCATTGGCGATCACCTCGCCCGCCGCCGCCGCAAGCGCGCTGGCGTCGGCGATGCCGAGCTTGACGCCGCCGACCTCCGTCTTGTGCGCGATGTCACGCGAGACGACCTTGACAGCCAGCGGGTAGGCGAGCCCGGCCGCCGTGGCCGCCGCGACGACGTCCTTGCCCTCCGGCACGACGATCTCCTTGGTCACCGCAACGCCGTAGGAGCGCAGCAGCTCCTTGCTCTCGGACTCGCTGAGCGATACGGCACTGTCCGGCAGCGGCTGCCCCTTGTAGGGTAACGGCGCCGGCATCTTGCGCCCGAGCAGGCGTTCGCGGTCCAGCGCGAAGCGCGTGACGGCCGCCATGGCCTTGGCCAGGCGCGCCGGCGTGGTGATGAAGGGAATGCGCGCGTCCTCGAGGAGTTTCCATGCGGCTTCCGAGCGGCTCTTGCGGCCGGACCACGCCAGCAGCACCGGCTTGTCGGACCGCTTGGAGGCCGAGATGATCGCTTCGGCCGCCTTGAGCGCGGGATCGCCGGGAACCGAGGCCAGCAGCACAACGAGCTGGTCGATGCCGGGATCTTCGAGCACGATGTCGAGCGTACTGGTGATCAGCTTGAGGTTGTTGAAGACTCCTGCCGTGACGTCGGCCGGATTTGCGGCCGATCCGAACGCCGGAACGATGTCGCGGAGCTTGCGCATGGTCTCGTCGGAGAAGGGCGGCAGCGCCAGGCCTTCCTCGACGGCGCGGTCGGCGAATACGACGCCGGAGCCGCCGGAGACCGAGAGGACGCCGACGTTCGGACCCCTGGGCAGCCGGCCGTGCTTGATGATGGCGGCGATGTCGACGATAGGCTCGACATCGTCCACCTCGACGATGCCGGCCTGCCGGAAGGCGGCGCGATAGAGGTCGGCGCGTCCGGTCATGTTGGCGGTGTGAGAGGCGGCGGCCTTGGCGCCGGTCTCGGTAATGCCGCCCTTCCACAGCAGCACCGGCTTGCCGGTCTCGAGCGACTTGCGGCCGAGATCGAGCAGACTGCGTGCGTCGGGCGTGCCTTCCATGTACCCGAAGGCCAGCTTGGTGCCGTCGTCGTCGAGGAACGCCGACAGCAGCTCCGGCATGGTCACGTCGGTCTCGTTGCCGGTCGAGACGCAGTAGCGGAAGCCGACGCCCTGCAATTCCGCGAGGTTGATGATGGCATAGCCGAAGCCGCCGGACTGGAAGGCGCCGGAGACCTCGCCGAGCCTGAGGTCCGTTTCCTCCGAGACGCTGCCGAAGGCCGCCCAGACGCGCGCCGGCACTGACAGCATGCCCTGGCAGTTTGGGCCGATGGCTCGTACGCCCGTCTCGGCGAGGGTCTTCTTCAGCTCGGTCTCGAGGTTGATGCCGTCGCCGCCCGTCTCGCGAAAGCCGGCGGTCAGGATGACGGCGTAGCTGATGCCTGCCGCAGCCACGTCGCGGATCGCCGCGGAGACCATCGGCGCGGGGACCGCGACGACGGCGAGGTCGCACGCGCCCTTGATGCTCTTGGCATCCGGGTAGCACGTGAAGCCCGCAAGCTCTGGATACTTCGGATTGACCGGATAGAGGCCACCCTTGTAGCCGGCTTTGACGAGGGCCTTGAGCGGGTGGCCACCGATGCGGCTCGGGTCGGCGGAGGCGCCGATGATCGCTACGCCGCGAGGATGGAAGAGGCGCTCGAATGACATGAGTTTGCGTCCTGTGGTGTGCCGGTTGGAGCAGGCGGAAACAGTCGAGTGCGGATTGCCGTCAGATCGGGGCCTGGCCGACGCTCATGCCGCCACAGGCGTAGAGCGTCTGGCCGGTGACGAAGCTGGAATCGGGACCCATGAAGAAGGCGATGACCGAGGCGATATCCTCCGGACGGCCGAGGCGCCGCAGCGGCATGGCCTCGGCCGTGCGCCGGATGAGCTCCTCCGAGTTGTTGCGTTCGTAGAGCTCGGTCACGACGGGACCTGGCGCGACGGCATTGACGGTGATGCCGTCGGCGCCGAGCTCCAGCGCCCACGTGCGCGTCAGCCCGATGATGCCGGCCTTGGACGCGGCATAGACATTGCGTTCGGCCTTGCCCAGGGCGGCGCGACTGGAAATGTTGACGATGCGCCCGTACTTGGCGGCACGCATGGCCGGAAGGCAGGCCTGCATGCATTGCAGCGCCGCCCTCAGATTGACGGCGATCACCTGCGCGAAGCCGTCGAGAGTGACCTCGCCGGCCTTGTCGGGAACGGGCACGCCGGCATTGTTGACGAGGCCGGTGATCTGGTGCCTGCCCGTGATCTCCCGGAGCAGCGCGTCCGTGCCAGCCGCGTCCGCGAGATCGGCCTCGTGGAACTCGCAGGGCGTGCCAGCCGGCGGTGCCGAGCGGGAGAGGCCGATCACGTGGTGGCCGTCAGCTGCGAGCCGGCGGGCCGTGGCGAGGCCGATGCCTCTCGAAACTCCCGTGACGAGCGTGACATGCCGGCTCATGCGCGGCCCTCCGGCGTGGAGAGCGGCAATCCGAGCATGGCCCTGCGCTTGAGCCAGGGGCTCGGGCGGTAGCGCGGATCGCCGTAGAAGAAGAGCAGGCACTCCAGGATGTGCAGCACGTTCCCGGCGCCGATGCGGTCGCCCCACTCGAGCGGTCCGAAGGGATAGCCGAGTCCGAGCTTGGCGCCCTTGTCGATGTCGTCGGGGCTGGCGATGCCGCGCTGAGCGATGTTGCAGCCGACGTTGACGATCTGGGCGACGATGCGCTGCGCCACGAACCCCGGGCTGTCGTTGATGACCACGACGGCCTGGCCGTCGCCCGCCAGCATGGCATGGGCGCTGTCGCGGATGGCTGGTGCGGTTGCCGGCGACACCATGAGTGTGCGCGGTCCCTTCATGCCGAAAAGGACGTCGACGCCTACGGTGCGCGCCGAATCGAGCCCGAGATCCCTGGCGGCTGTCGCGACATCATGGCCAAGCGGCGTCACGATGATCACGGCCGACGCGCTCGGCCGCTCGCCCGTCTCGACCTGCGCTCCGCTCCTGGCCAGCACCTCGATGAGCGGCGCCTGCAGCTCGGGATGGTGAGCGCTCGGCTGCACCCACACGGGCAGTCCTGCGCCTGCCGGCACGGCGCGCGTCTCGGGCTCGAGCTTCTTGCCCTCCGCGTACTCGTACCAGCCCCGGCCCGTCTTCTGGCCGAAGAGACCGCCGGCGATGCGCAGCGCCAGCAGCGGCGACGGGGCATATGCGGGCTCGTTGTAGAACTGGCCGTAGAGCGACTCCATGACGGCGTGGCCTACGTCGGCGCCGACGAGATCCATCAGCGTGAAGGGACCCATGCGGAAACCCGGCGCGCCGGTCAGGGTGCGGTCGATCTCCGCGTGCGTGGCGATGCATTCCGAGAGAATGCGCATGGCCTCCGGATTGAGTGCGCGGCCGATGTGATTGACGAGGAAGCCGGGGCTGTCGATGCAGCGTACCGGTTCGCGCGTCATGCGCTTGCCGATGGTCACGAGCGCGTCCACCACCCACGGCGCCGTCTTCAGGCCGGGGATGACCTCGACGAGGCGCATGAGCGGCACTGGATTGAAGAAGTGCAGGCCGGCGCAACGCTCCTGACGCTTGCACTTGGCGGCAATGGCGGTGACCGGCAGGGAGGAGGTGTTCGAGGCGATGATCGTCTCGGGACCGGCGATCGCATCGAGCTTGGTGAAGAGCGCCTGCTTGATGTCCAGGCGCTCGATGATCGCTTCCACGATCAGGTGTGCACCTTTCATGGCGTCGAGCGTGTTGACGATGCGAATGCGGTCGAGGGTCGCCTTCATGTCGGCCTCGGTCAGCGAACCTTTCGCCACCTGCCGCTCGAGCATGCCCTTGATGAACTGCTTGGCGGCCGGTGCGGCATCGGGCTTCTCGTCGTAGGCGATGACGTTCATGCCGCCTTGTGCCGAGACCTGGATGATGCCGCGGCCCATCGTGCCGGCGCCGACGACGCCGACGGTGAGATCAGTCATGGTGGGATCGAATGGCATGGTCACTTTCCCTTGAACTCGGGTGCGCGTTTCTCGAGGAAGGCCGTCATGCCTTCCTTCTTGTCCTCGGTGGCAAAAAGCAGCCAGAGCATCTTACGCTCCAGGCTCAGGCCTGTGTCGAGAGCCGCATCCTGGCCTCGCAGCGCCGCCTCCTTGGTCATCTCCAGAGCGATCGGTGGCAGCCTAGCCAGGCTCGACGCGAGCTGGATGGCATGCGGGACGACCTCGGCATCCGGTACGACGCGGCTGACCAGGCCCATCTCGCAGCACTCGCGCGCGCTGAACAACTCGCCGGTCAGCACCATCAGCATGCCCTTGTACTTGCCGATGGCGCGGAAGAGGCGCTGCGTGCCGGAGCCGCCAGGCATGATGCCGATCTTCACTTCCGGCTGCCCGAGCTTCGCACCTTCTCCGGCGATGATGATGTCGGCATGCAGCGCCAGCTCGCAACCTCCTCCGAGCGCGAAGCCGTTGACGGCGGCGATGAGCGGCTTGGGGAAGGCCGCGATGCGGTCCCAGAGCTTGTGTGTGCCCTTCTGCATGGCCGCGACGGGCCCCATGTCGCGCATCTCGCGGATGTCGGCGCCGGCGGCGAAGGCCTTCTCGTTTCCAGTGATGACGGCGGCGCGGATCGCGGCATCGGCGGCCGCGGCCTCCAGGCCCTCGGCGAGTGCGGTGCGCACCTCGAAATTGAGCGCGTTGCGCGCTTCCGGACGATTGATCCGGAGCAGCACGACACCCTCGGCCGGGTGCTCGACGAGCACGACCGGCTGGCTCTCCGACATGAGGCATCCTCCCTGGTTGTTCCGCAAAACGGAACACTGTTCCGATTGATTGACCGTCAAATTACGGTGTGTCATGGTGCTCGGCAATAGCCGCTCTCGATCCGCGAGCTTCGGCTGCCGGCATATCGTCGGACGAGCGGCCTTCTGGCCGTGCCGGACGATGCAGCGCCGCGGTGCTCCAGTTGGTGTAGTTTGACCGTCCGGCGTAGCACGCTCCTTCAGGTCGACATCTCACCCTGCGACTGCTGTTTGCGCCGGCGCTCGGCTCGAGCGGAGAGGTTTCGCAAGCGAGTCAACGGTGATCTCGAACGAGGGAGAAGCGCGTGTCTGCCGATAGCCAGGTCTGGGCCGGTCCAGGGCCCGATGCCACCTACAACAGTTACATCGAGAAGGGCGAGTTCCGCCTCCAGCGCAGCAAGGCGACGGGCAAGTACGTCTTCCCGCCGCGCGTGATGGCGCCGGGCAGCTTGGACAACGATTTCACCTGGGAGAAGGCGTCCGGCAACGGCACGGTCTACTCCGCGGTCATCGTGCGTCAGCGGCCCGAGGCCGGCGGCGACTTCTCCATCGTGCTCGTCGACCTCGACGAGGGCGTGCGGCTGATGAGCCGCGTCGTCGGCATGGAGCCGTCGAAGGTCAAGATCGGCCAGCGTGTCAAAGCGAAGATCGGCGAGATCGACGGCAAGAAAGTCGTCCTTTTCGAAGCCGCGTAAGGAGGAGACGGATATGAGCAAGCATCCCCTGCGCGGATCGACGGCGATCGTCGGCGTCGGGCTCGCCGGCATCGGCGAGGCCAAGGGCCGCAGCCATCTCGAGCTGATGGGCGAATCCATCCACAAGGCGCTCAGCGATTGTGGGCTCGGACTGGGCGACGTGGATGGTCTGTGGACCGTCAACATGGACAACTTCCTGCCGTCGCTGACCGTGACGGACTACCTGGGCATCCGTCCCAAGCACGTGGATGGGCCTAATGTCGGCGGCGCCTCGTTCCTCGTGCACGCCATCTCGGCCGCCTCGGCGCTTCATACCGGCCTCTGTGACGTTGCGCTCATCTGCTACGGCTCCAACCAGAGGACGGGCGCCGGTGGCTTCGTCTCGAAGTCCGATCCGCCGCAGTGGGAGGCGCCCTACAAGCCGCGCCTGCCCGTGACGGCCTACGCGCTGGCCGCCGCCCGCCACATGCATCAGTACGGCACCACGCGTGAGCAGCTGGCGGCCGTCGCTGTTGCAGCGCGGCAGTGGGCCCAGAAGAACCCGCTTGCCTTCATGCGCGATCCGTTGACGATCGAGGACGTACTGAAGTCGCGGATGATCGTCGACCCGCTGACGGTGCGCGATTGCTGCCTTGCGACCGACGGCGCCGGTGCCGTCGTCATGGTGCGTGCCGACCGTGCCAAGAGCCTCAAGAAGAAGCCGGCCTACTTCCTCGGCGGCGCAGCCGCCCAGTGGTATCGCGGCATCTCCGGCATGTCCGGCGACATCACCGTGACGTCGGCCTCGGATTCCGGTCCGCGCGCCTTCGCGATGGCCGGGCTCAAGCCTTCCGACGTTGACGTGCTGGAGCTCTACGACGCCTTCACCATCAACACGATCCTCTTTCTCGAGGATCTCGGCTTCTGCCCGAAGGGCGAAGGCGGTCGCTTCGTGGCTGATGGCAACATCGGTCCCGGCGGCAAGACGCCGGTCAACACGAACGGCGGCGGCCTGTCCTGCGTGCATCCGGGCATGTACGGCATCTTCACGCTGATCGAGGCGACCGAGCAGATCCGCGGCGAGGGTGGCGAGCGGCAGGTGCCCGGCGTCAACGTGGCACTGGCGCACGGCAACGGCGGCACGCTATCCAGTCAGGTGACTGTCCTTCTCGGGTCGGAGAGCACGCTCTAGCCCCTCTGAGACGAAGCTCCGGCCGGTGTCGTTCGCACCGGCCGGGGCGCCTGATGCAACCGTTCATGCCTTGCCCGCCGGTGTCGCGATGCCCTTCAAAGCCGAAGACCTCCTCGCCTACGACATCCCCGAGGCCGTGACCGAGCTGACACCGGAA
>JAGRKR010000564.1:8235-10435 GCA_020442225.1 Hyphomicrobiaceae bacterium
CATGTCGAGGGCCTCGCGGCCTTTCCGACGATGGCCTGCGTGCTCGGCTATCCGGGCTTCTGGATGCGCGAGGCGGATACGGGCGTCGATTGGGTCAAGGTGCTGCACGGCGAGCAGGCCATCGAGCTGCATCGGGCCTTGCCGACGACGGGCACGGTGTACGCCAAAACCGTGGTCGTCGGCGTCGACGACAAGGGGCCGGCGAAGGGCGCCGTCATCCATTCCGAGCGTGTCGTGCGCGATCGTGCGACCGACGCGCCGATCGCCACCATCAGGCACACCACGTTCGCGCGGGGCAATGGCGGCTCGGGCAGCGCCGGCCGTACGCATCCCGCCATCTCCAAACTGCCCGAGCGTCCTTCGGACCAGCGTCTCGTGCTGCCGACCTTGCCACAGCAGGCCCTCATCTATCGCCTCGCCGGCGACCGCAATCCGCTCCACGCCGATCCGGAGACGGCGCGCAAGGCCGGTTTCGCGCGCCCCATCCTGCATGGGCTGTCGACATACGCCGTTGCCGGTCACGCCATTCTCGCCATGGCCGGCGGTTACCGCCCGGATGGCCTCAAGAACCTGAGGGCGCGCTTCGTTTCGCCGGTCTATCCCGGAGAGTCGATCCAGACGGAGATCTGGCAGGATGGTGCGCGGCTCAACTGGCGTGCCAGCGTGCCGGGCCGCGATGACATCACCGTCGCGTTCGGTGATGCCGAAGTCGCGGCCTGATCGAAGCGGCTCACGCAGGAAGGACGGAGACAGCGAGCATGGCAGGCGACAGCGAGATCGGATCGCCGCCGGCCCGGCCCATGACCGTCGAACAGGCCATTTCCGGACGCTGGAGCGCCCGCGCCTTTCTGCCCACGCCCGTGCCACGCGAGACGATCGCGCGCATCCTGCTGACGGCCGGCCATGCGCCATCCGGCTCCAACATCCAGCCCTGGAAGGTCTGGGTGCTCATGGACGAGGTCAAGACGGCTCTCTCCAACGAGCTGCTCGCCCTCTTTCACGAGACGGGCGAAGGCAAGCGTGAGTACGACTACTATCCGAAGGTCTGGCGCGAGCCCTACCTGAAGCGGCGGCGCGCCTGTGGCTGGGGTCTCTACTCCACGCTCGGCATCTCCCGCGACGACAAGGCCGGCATGAAGGCGCAGCGCGCGCAGAACTACGCCATGTTCGGGGCGCCGGCCTGCTTCATCTTCACTATCGATCGCGACATGGAGCTCGGCTCCTGGCTCGACTACGGCATGTTCCTGCAATCGATCATGATCGCAGCGCGAGAGCATGGGCTCGAGACCTGCTCGCAGGCAGCGCTCGCGAACTATTCCGCCGTGCTGCATCGCCGGCTGCGTATCCCCGAGGAGCAGATGGTCGTCTGCGGCATGGCCATCGGCTTCGCCGACACAAATGCGAAGGTCAATACCTTCCGGACCGGGCGCATGGCGCTCGACGAGTTCGTAACCTGGGTCGACGAGCTGGCCGACTAGGCATCGGCCGCCGGCGATCCGTGCATGAAGAAAGGTGAGAGAATGTCTGAAAGTTTCGACGTCGTCGTGGTCGGCGCCGGCAATGCCGCATTGTGCGCCGCCATCTCCGCGCACGAGAGCGGCGCCAAGGTGCTCGTTCTCGAAAAGGCGTCGGTCGAGGAGAAGGGTGGCAACAGCTACTTCACCGCCGGCGGTTTCCGTTTCGTGCATTCGGGGCTCGATGATGTCCGCAACGACATCCTCGTCGATCTGACGAACGACGAGGCCAAGAAGATGATCCTGCCACCCCACGACCGTCAGGTCTTCTACGATACCCTGATGAAGGTGACGCGCGGACAGTCCGACGAGACGCTTGCCGGTATTCTCATCGACAACTCCCGCGATACCATGGCCTGGATGCGCAAGAACGGCGTGCGCTTCATCCCGATGTACGGCCGCCAGTCGTACGAGGTCGAGGGCAAGCATCACTTCTACGGCGGCGTGAATATCGAGGCCGTCGGCGGCGGAGCCGGTCTCGTCGAGTTCCTTCTGAAGCGCTGCGCCGATCTCGGTATCGAGGTGCGCTACGAGACGGGCGGCCACAAGCTCATCCAGGGCCGCGATTATCGCATCTCCGGCATCACGGTGCGCGGCCCCGACGGATACAAGGACATCGCCTGCAAGGCTGTCGTGCTGGCCTGCGGTGGCTTCGAATCCAACCCCGAATGGCGCGTGCGCTATCT
>JAGRKR010000565.1 GCA_020442225.1 Hyphomicrobiaceae bacterium
GGCGTGCGCGCCGCGCGCATCGCCGCGGGCCACGGCGCCAGGGTCGCGATCGCGGAGGAATACCGTATCGGCGGCACGTGTGTGATCCGGGGCTGTGTGCCGAAGAAGCTGCTCGTCTACGCGAGCCGGTTCGCCGACGACTTCGAGGACGCCGCCGGCTTCGGCTGGACGGTGGGGCCGCGCTCCTTCGACTGGGCGACGCTGATCCGCAACAAGGACCGTGAGATCGACCGCCTGTCGGCGATCTATGCGCGGAACCTCGAGGCCTCCGGTGTCACCACCTTCACCTCGCGCGCGGAGTTCGTCGACCGGCATACGCTGCGCCTCAAGGCCGACGGCCGCACCGTGACGGCGCATCGCGTGCTCGTCGCGACAGGCGGGCGGCCGTTCGTGCCCGACATCCCCGGCGCCCAGCACGCCATCACCTCGAACGAGGCATTTCATCTGCCCGCCCTGCCGAAGTCGCTGGTCGTCGTCGGCGGCGGCTACATCGCGGTCGAGTTCGCGGGGATCTTCGCCGGGCTCGGTGCGGCCGTGACGCTGGTCTATCGCGGCACGCAGATCCTGCGCGGGTTCGACGACGACATGCGTGACGGCCTGGCAGAGGAGATGGTGCGCCGCGGCATCGACATCGTGGTCGAGACGGACGTGACGGGGATCGCCCCGGACGGCGCCGGCCGGTTCGTCGCGCGGCTCGGCAATGGTCGCGAGATCGCAGCGGACCAGGTGATGTATGCCACGGGTCGCGTGCCGCACACGACCGGTCTCGGTCTCGAGGCGGCCGGCGTCGAGCGGGGCTGGAACGGTCATGTGGTGGTGGATGAGCAGCAGCGCACCAACGTCGATACGATCTATGCCGTCGGTGACGTCTGCGACCGCGTGAACCTGACGCCCGTGGCGATCCGCGAGGGCCACGCTTTCGCCGACAGCGTGTACGGCCAGCGGCCCTGGCAGATCGATCACGACATGATCCCGACCGCGGTGTTCTCGACGCCGGAGATCGGCACGGTCGGCTGGACGGAAGCAGAAGCACGCGAGAAGTGCGCGCATGTCGATATCTACAAGGCACGCTTCCGGCCGATGCGTCACACCCTGTCGGGCCGCGAGGAACGCATGGTGATGAAGCTCATCGTCGACGCCGAAAGCGATCGGGTCGTCGGCTGCCACATCCTGGGTCCCGATGCCGGCGAGATCGTGCAGATGGCGGCGATCGCCATGCGCATGGGGGCCACGAAGGCGCAGTTCGACTCGACCATGGCGCTGCATCCCTCCGCGGCCGAAGAACTCGTGACGATGCGGCAGAAGTGGCAACCGCCGGCGGCGTGAGACGCCTCTAGCGAACCGCGAGGGACGATTCCCCGTGGTGTTCGCGCCACGTCAAGCCGGCAATCGGCTGTTCCCCAGTATTGACCTCGTGTGCGGAGAATTTTTCCGGCTCACGAGGGTGAGAGATGCCGCGCGGTGAGTCGCGGCACGCGATGCTGCAAGGGGGACGCAGGACATGCGGACGATACACTTCGGCGCCATGCTGGCTCTCGCGGTCGGGCTGGTTCTGTCACCTGCCGGTGCACGGGAGGCCGCCGCGCAGCATACCGAGGGCAACGGCAAGATCCGCTTTGGCTTCTTCCTCAACGGCCAGAACACTGATCGCCACGTGCGCGAGACGCCGATCCTCGCCCCGGCGATCGTCACGGACGGCTCGGCATCGTCCAGCGGGCTCGGCGTCGGCGGCTCGCTCGGCTACGACTACGTCTTCGGCCACCGCTGGATGCTCGGCATCGAGGCTGACGTCTCCCTGCTCGACGTCGGCACGAACTATCTCGGCCGCTCCTACCGCGACGACTACTTCGCCACGGCGCGCGGCCGCTTCGGCGTCTACGTGAACCCGAACTGGCTGCTCTACACCACCGTCGGCATTGGCTGGCTTGGCAAGCAGTGGAAAGACCCGGTCCTCAGGGGCGATGAGAGCAAGACGCTGACGGGCGTCACGGTCGGGGGCGGGCTCGAGGTACGCTGGTATCACATGACGCTGTTCGCCGAGTACCTCTATGCAGATTTCGGACGCTGGTCGTTCACCGGTCCGACGAGCCGGCTCGCGCTCGATGTGGAGTCGCACGCGATCCGCGGCGGCGTGAAATTTGCCATCGGCTACGACTACCGCGACGACTACCTGCGCGATCCCTACAAATAGGGTGGCGCAAGCCGGGGTGGGTTGCGACCGGGGCCCCGTGCCGCTATCTCATGCAGACCTTTGACGGTGTGAGGTCGGGATGCATCGGCTCGCGGGACGGATCGCGCTTGTGACGGGAAGCGGGGCCGGCATTGGCCGGGCCATCGCCACGCTCTTTGCCCGGGAGGGCGCCCACGTCTACGTCACGGATGTCGACGAAGGTGCGGCCAGGACGGTTGCCGCGGACATCGTCGCCGCGGCGGGTGAGGCGACCGCGCTCGCCTGTGATGTGCGCGCGCCCGAGTCGATCAGGGCCATGCTCGGCGCCGTCGCGGCCGGCAGCGGACGCCTCGACATCCTCGTCAACAACGCCGGGCTCAACGTGCGCTCCGATTTCCGCCACATGGGCGATGACGACTGGCTGAAGATCCGCGAGACCAATCTCGACGGCGCGGTGCGCCTCGCCCGCGATGCGCTCGACCTGCTCAAGGTGTCCGGGAATGCCAGCATCATCAACATTTCTTCGATCATGGCGCGGCGTGGCCTGCGCCAGCTTGCCGCCTACTCCGTGACGAAGGGGGCCATCTCAGCGCTGACGCGGGCCCTGGCTGTGGAGTACGCGCCGTTCGGTGTGCGCGTGAACACGCTCGCGCCGGGCTTCGTCGATACGAACCTGACGAGCCGCTTCGTGCGCAATCCGCTGGTCCGCAAGGCCCTGCTCGACCAGACGCCGCTCGGCCGCTTCGGCACGCCGCAGGACATCGCCAATGCCGCCTTGTTCCTGGCCAGTGACGAGTCCGCCTTCATGACCGGATCGGAGCTGACGATCGACGGCGGCATGGCGGCAGGGCTCTAGCCCCGTGGCCCGGACCAGCCTGCTCGCCAAGCGTGCCCTGGACCTCGGGATCGTCGTGCTGGCGGCGCCCGTCATGGTTCCGGTGCTCGGTGTGCTGGCCGTGCTGGTGGCGCGCAAGCTCGGACGTCCCGTCTTCTTTCGCCAGACGCGGCCCGGGCGTGACGGGCGGCTCTTTTCGCTGGTCAAGTTCCGCACGATGACGGATGCGCGTGATGCGACCGGGGCGTTGTTGCCCGACGAGGCGCGCCTGACCGCGTTCGGACGCTGGTTGCGGGCCTCGAGCCTCGACGAGTTGCCGGAGCTCTGGAATGTGCTCAAGGGCGAGATGAGCCTCGTCGGCCCGCGGCCTCTGCTCGTCGAGTATCTGCCGCTCTACGCCCCGGAGCAGGCGCGGCGGCACGAGGTGCCGCCCGGCATCACCGGCTGGGCGCAGATCAATGGCCGCAACGCCTTGAGCTGGGAGGACAAGTTCAAGCTGGACGTGTGGTATGTGGACAATCGCAGTCTGCTGCTCGATCTGCGGATTCTCGCCCTGACGGGCTGGGCCGTGCTCTCGCGCAAGGGCATCTCGGCCGAAGGGCATGCCACGGCGCCTCGCTTTAGCGGGACGCCCCCGCAGGACACCTCAGGGCGGCCCGAAAAGGAGCGCCCGCCGATCAAACCAATGTGATCCCCGCGCCAATCTCTTGGCACGATCCGCGTGCAGTAGACTGATACCCCGCATTGGCGCTGGTGCGTGCCAGCGCGCGCGGCGCCGGAATGAACAGCTCGATGGAGAGAGCCCCGATGGGTCCCCCAGGCATGCCGATCAAAGCCCTGCTGACGCTCGCCCTGCTCGCCATGGCCAGCGTGGCGGCACGCGCCGATACTTACGTGTTCGACAAGGGACACACATCCATCCGCTTCGCCTGGAACCATCTGGGCCTGTCCCGCCCGTCGGGCCGCTTCATGGACTTCGACGGCCGGCTCGAGTTCGACCCCACGCAACCCGAGAAGGGCCGCGTCGAGGTGACGATCAAGGTAGCCAGCGTGTGGACCGGTGTCGCGGCGCTGGATGATCACCTGAAGAAGGCGGACTATTTCGACGCCGAGCGCTTTCCCACGATCCACTTCAAGAGCACGGGTGTGCGCAAGACCGGCGACAAGACGGGTGAGGTGGCGGGCGACCTGACCATCATGGGCATCACGAAGCCCGTGACGTTGCAGGTCACGTGGAATTTCACCGGTCCCCATCCCCTGGCCAGTCTCAATCCGAAGTACAAGGGCGTCTTCGCCTCCGGCTTCTCGGCACGCACGACGATCCGGCGCAGCGAATGGGGCATCAAGCGCTCGGTGCCGCTGGTCTCGGACGAGATCCTCATCGAGATCGAGACGGAGCTGAGCCGCAAGGAGGGCTGAGGGCGAGGCAGGGCGGTGCACGGCGGCGGCCTGCTGGCCGCGCCTGCGCCTCACGGCGCCGGGCAGGTGCGAGCGTGCTAGCCGCTGGTCAAGGGCCGCCAGGCCCCGGTGAGGTCACGTCGCGCGTCTCGCTGACGAGTTGGTCGACGACCGCTTCCAGCGCCTGCTGGGGGTTCATCCCGGCGGCGACGGCCGCATCATGGCAGGCGACCTGCCGGTCGGCGCTGGTGCCGCGCGCCACGATGGTGCGCACGTGAGCGACCTCGCGCGTGCAGCCGAGCGCGTCTGCGTCCTCCGCGACGAGCATCAGCAACTCCTCGATGAGCGCGCCCGCCGGCACCAGCTCACCCTTGCCAAAATCGAACATGCGGTCGGACAGGCCATAGCGCTGGGCGCGCCAGCGGTTCTCTTCCAGCAGGAAGACCGGATAGAGCCTCCAGCTCAGGTTCGTGCGCCGCAGCCGGTACAGCATGCGGCAGATGCAGATGAACAGCGCGGCGATGGCAATGCCGTCGTCGAGGCGCGGACAGACGTCCGTAATGCGCATCTCGAGGGTCGGGAAGCGCGCGGACGGCCGCAGATCCCACCAGATCTTGGTGGCGTCCTCGATGACGCCTGCCTTGACGAGGACATCGATGGTGCGCGTGTATTCGCTCCATCCGGAGAAGCGCCCCGGCAGGCCCGTGCGCGGCACTTCGCCGAAGATGGCGAGACGGAACGATTTGAGCCCGGTATTTTCGCCCTCCCAGAACGGTGACGAGGTCGAAAGCGCCAGCAGGTGGGGCAGGAAGTAGCGGGCCTGGTTCATCAGATCGATGCGCAGGTCGTCGTTCTCGATGCCGACGTGCACGTGCATGCCGCTGACGACCATGCGCCGGGCCACGCCCTGAAGGTCGCGGGCGAGGTCGTGATAGCGCGCCTTGTCGGTGTGCTGTAGGCGCGACCAGCGGGCAAACGGGTGCGTTGATGCGGCAATGGGCGCGAGGCCGTGGCTGCGGGCGACGTCGGCGACGGTGGTGCGCAGGTGTGCGAGCTCCGCCCGGGCGTCCTGGAGCGAGGAGCAGACGCGCGTGCCGACCTCGATCTGCGATTGTAGAAATTCGGGACTGACCTGGCCCGCAAGCGCGGCCTGACAGGCGCTGAGAAGTGTTGCGGGTGGTTCGGGCACGAGATCGCGGCTCGTCAGATCGACAAGGTGATACTCCTCCTCGATGCCAATCGTGAATTTCGGTTCTTTGAGCGACATGGTGGATTTGCCCCCGTCTCGACCGCGTCAGCGCGGTGTATCGCTGCGCAGGAAGGTGAAGACGAGGGTGTCCTGATACTGCTGGGTGACCCGGCAGCGGCCGTCGATGCGGGGCGCGGTTCCCTGGAGCATGACGATGCGGCCGCCTTCGAGCTCGCGTCCGCGCACGGCGTACTGGCGGATGCCGCAGCGGGCCGAGAAACGCCGCGCCGTGCCGATCCACTCGCCGTTCACGACGGTGCCGTCGTAGAGCAGTGTGCCGTTGACGACGTTCTGCGCCGCCATGCCGCTGCGTGGCAACTGATAGTAGAAGCTGCGGCGGTCCGCGTTGGCGACCAGCAGCATGACCGAGCCGTTGTGATCCCAGATCGTGCGCGCCGGCACGATGGGCGCGGCGGGCGGCGGCGTCGGAGGTCGCGGTTGCGCCGA
>JAGRKR010000566.1 GCA_020442225.1 Hyphomicrobiaceae bacterium
CGAAATCCTTGAAGCCGTGCTTCCTGGCGATGGCCAGCACCTCGGCACGCACGTCCCGCTTCATGCCGCCGTCACCGGAGAAGCTCCCCGACGGCAGCTTGTGGGCGATCGTGGCGAGGTCCTTCTGGGCCTTGAGGAAGCGCTCGACGATGTCCTCGGTCAGGCGGATCTGGTGCAGCGCCTGCTCGGCCGACGCCGGCCGGGGCGCAAGCTGCCCGAGCGTCGCGACGACGAGCAGCAGCGCGAGCCGGGCGAGGGCTGCGCGGAGTGACAGCGTCTTCGTCGGCGCAGCGGGGAGCGAGGTGGCATGAGCCATGGTCGTTTCTCTTGGCTTGCTGGTAGCGTGTTGGCAGAGTGGCGCGGAAGTCCGGGCAGGATGACGGCGCGCGACGCGCGACCGGTCGACCGGACCCTGTTCGGTGAGCCGAGGTGGAGAGATGAATGACGTCCGCAAACCCGTCTTTACTCCCGCAGAGCTGGAAGCCTTCGTGGCCGAAATCTTCCCCCAGATCCACACTGGCGGCCAAATCTACCATATCGAGGCGCTGAGGCCCATGGGCGCGCGCATCCGGCTGCGCTACGATGCCCGACTGCTGCGGCCGGGCGGCACCATCATGGGGCCGGCGATGTTCCAGCTGGCGGACTACGGCGCCTATGTCGCCATTATGGGCATGGCCGGCCGCGACGCCGCCGATGCGGTCACCTCGAACCTCAACATCACGTATCTCCGCCGTGCCGCGGCGCGCGACATGATCGCCGAAGTGTCGCTGTTCAAGATCGGCCGCCGGCTTGCGATCGGCGAGGTTCAGATGTTCACCGAAGGGGAGCCGGAGATGGTCGCGCACGCCGTCGTCACGTATGCGATGCCGGTGGCGGCCGGGTCGCCATCGTAGCGGCGCGGTTGCGGCGCTCGCCGTCGCGGATCGCCAGCCAGACGAGGAGCGCGGAGAGGATGCTCGCGGCGATAGCCGTCAGGAACGCCAGGACATAGTTGCCTGTCTTGTCGTGCAGCCAGCCGAACAGCCACGGGCTGGACGAGGCGCCGACCGTCGCGAGCAGCGCGATGGTGCCGAAGATGCGGCCGTAGTCGGCGCCCGGAAACAGCTCCGACGGCACGGCGCCGAACACGACGGCGAGGCTGTAGCCGAGCGCGCCCTGTACGGCCACCATCAGAAAGACCAGGGCGGGACTCGGCCACAAGGGCAGCACCAGCAAGAGCCCGTAGCAGAGCGCGAAGCCGGTCATGCTGAGCGTCCACACCCAGCCGCGGCCGATGCGGTCCGAGAGATGTCCGAGGCCGATCTGCCCGGTGACGGCGAACAACGGCACGAGGCCGAGCGCGTAGGCGGCGAGGCGCGAGCCGAACCCGAGATCGAGCAGATATTTGGTCTGGTGGACGAGGATGCCGTACCAGGCGAAGAGGCCCATGGCGCAGGCGCCGGAGACGTACCAGAAGGCCGGCGTCAGGACGGCGCTGCGCCAGGTCCACTGGCGGGCGGGCGGGGTTGCGCTGGCGGCGGTCGCGGATGCGGCGTCGTGGGCCGGCGCACGGCCGTCGGGCGGCAGGCCGATGTCGCCCGGACGGCGCAGCGGGAACGCCAGATTGAGCGGCAGCACGAGGCCGATCATGAGCGCGGCGAGCGTGAGGCAGCCGGCCCGCCAGCCGATGCCGTCGATCGTCGCCTGGAACCAGGGAAAGAGCAGGATCGAGGTCGCGCCGACCCCCGCGCAGGCAACCCCGAGCGCCAGGCCCCGGCGGCGCTCGAACCAGCTCGGCAGGAAGACGAAATGCGCGTTGTAGGCGAGCAGGCTGCTGGCGCCGACGACAAGACCGCCGAGCGAGAGATAGAAGTGCCAGGGCTGCGTCGCATAGGTGGTCAACACGAGGCCCGCGGCAACCAGCGCGGCGCCGAAGGGCATGACCCGTTGCGGCCCGAAGCGATCGAGTGCGTAGCCGACGAGCGGGGCATAGAGCGCGGACGAGATGAAGCCGGCGGAAAACACGCTCGCGGTCATGGCGCGGTCCCAGCCGAACTCCTTCAGGATCGGCGGGAACAGCAGCGAAAAGGCGGTGCGGGCGTTGGCTCCGAGGCCCAGTGTGACGAACGCCACGGCGACGATCACCCAGCCGTAGAAGAAGGGCAGACGGTGAGCCAGCCGCCGCCTCGCGCCGTACGACATCGTCATCTGAGACAGCGCTCCCTCGCCGGCTTCCCGCGCCTTGTCCTCTAGAGCAGGTTGCCTGCCGATGGAATGCCCGTGACGGGCGCGCTGGGCATGAGACGGCCGCCTGATGGCTGGGGTAAAATAATACCGCAAAACTAATATATTGAAATAACGTGACAAAATCTCCATTGATGGGCGACAATGAGATTGACAGGCGCTGAGGGCTCCATTAGACAAGCCCATCGATTGCGGGGCTCCCGAGGAGACCCTGACGATTTGGGCGCCTCGGCCGGAATCCGGCTCACATCCAGGCGCCCGACCTCATCATCGGAGCGGCTACATGAAGACTTACGTCGCCAAGCCGGCCGAGGTGGAGAAGAAGTGGGTGCTCATCGACGCCGAGGGTCTCGTCGTCGGTCGTCTCGCCTCCCTCATCGCCATCCGGCTCAAGGGCAAGCACAAGGCCTCTTACACGCCACACGTCGATTGCGGCGACAACGTCATCGTC
>JAGRKR010000567.1:0-3226 GCA_020442225.1 Hyphomicrobiaceae bacterium
CGAGCAGCCCGCCACCGTGGCCAACCCTCAGCCAGCAGTTGGGCCGGATAACCGCGAGATGGTCCGTGATGTTCTTGGCGTTCGACCGACCCACGCCGATGTTGATGAGCGTGACGCCGTCATCCTCGCCCCGCACGAGATGATAGGCCGGCATCTGGTAGCGATGCCAGGCGCACGAGGCGATGATGGCATCGACCTCGTCTGCCGAGTGTGCCGCCGTGATGGTGAGATTGCCCGGCAGAACCAGGCGCTCGTATCCCTCCGGACCTCGCAACTTGCCGACGCCCCAGCGCACGAACTGGTCGGTGTAGCGGTGGTAGTTGGTGAGCAGTATCCAGCGCTGGAGGTGGCGCCAGTCGCTGCCAGTATAGTGCACGAGCCGGCGCAGCGAGAAATCGACCCGCGCCGCGTCGAACAGCGACAGAGGCCGGGCGCCCCCGACGATGCCGTCCCACGTGCCGTCGGCGATTTCGTCACCAACGGCGGAGAGCTGGGGGATCGGGAAGTGACGGGCGAGCTCGGCGGCCGTGACGCCCTGGCGGGTCACCTCCTCGGTGCGCTCCAACACGTAGGGGTAGGGGATTTCCTGCTCGCCGACGTCGACCTCGAGCGAAGCGCCGTAGTCCGAGACCAGCGGTTCGAGCTGCTCCAGCAGATAGCTGCGGAAATCCGCCGGGTGCGTGATCGTGACCTCGTAGGTTCCAGGGCGCTGCAGCTTGGCGAAGGCGCGCTGGCGCTGCGGCGCCACTGCCGCGGGATTGCCGTGCACCACGCGCAGGCGCGGATAGCGGAAGCGGGTCCGCTCGGCAGCCGTGGGAGGCGCGCGCGTCGCCAGATAGCGGTCGAGTGCCGCGACGAGTTCCGCCGTGGCCGCGGCATAGAGCGCGACGAGCCGGTCGACGGCCGCCGCGGGGGAAAGGGGTCCGTCCTTCCCGGCTCTCACTGCACGCGCCTCCTCGTGACCGGACTGCACTGAACCAGGCTTGCTTCGGCCAGACCAGGCTGGGCTGGGCCGGACCAGCCTGGGCCAGCCGGGCCGAGCGGACTACTCCTCGAACTTGCAGCCGAGGCGCTTCAGCGTCGCATCCACCCAGGCGCGGTCGCTGGTGCCTGCCTCGATGGCGGCCATCTGCTTGATCTCGCTCTCGTGCTTGGCCTTGGTCGTGGCGTAGACGGCCTCGGCCTCGTCGTAGGGCACGCACATGAGGCCGTCGTCGTCGCCGATCACGAGATCGCCGGGCTCGATGACCATGCCGTCGATCGCGACGGCAACGTTGATCTCGCCGGGGCCGTCCTTGTAGGGGCCGCGATGCGTGACGCCGGCCGCGAACACGGGAAACGACCCGGCGCGGATGGCCGCGGAATCGCGGATTGCGCCGTTGATGACGATGCCGCCCAAGCCGCGCCTGGCACAGTGCGCCAGCATCAGCTCGCCGATGATGGCGTTGGTGAGGTCGCCGCCGGCATCCACCACCACGATGTCGCCGGGCTCGGCGATGTCGATCGCCTTGTGCACCATCAGATTGTCGCCGGGCCGCGTCTTGACGGTGAAGGCCGGGCCGGCCATGACGCCGCCGCCGTGATAGGGCCGCAGCCGGGCGCCGCCAGCCTCCAGGCGGGACATCATATCGCTGACGTTGGCGACGGGCAGCTCACGGTAGCGGGCGACGAGCCCCGCATCGACCTTGCGGCGGCGCTTCAGAATACGAAATCCAATCATGGCAGTCCTCCCTCGACGATCCGGAACGAGCGTCTGTGCGCACGTCTTATCACGTGAACGGGTGAGCTAGCCATGCGCGACGCCCGCCCGCCAGCCCATCTCCCAGAAGGCCGCCTCGAGCCGCGTCGCCTCGCGGAAGACGGCGGCGAGCTCGGCCTCGCGCGCCGGCGTCGCGTAGCGCGCGGCCAGCCGGTCGAGCTGCGCACTGGCGGCTGCCGCCACCTCCTGATAGGCCGGGCCGGCATACTCGCCGATCCAACTCCGGTAGGGGTTCCCGTCGCCGAGCGCCTCGGGCAGGCCCGCGAGCCGAGTGGCAATCTCAGCATAGCCGATGATGCACGGCGCCAATGCGACCTTGAGCGCCAGCAGGTCGCTGCGCATGCCGGCATCGAGCACGTAGCGCGTATAGGCGAGCGTCTCGGGTGCAGCCGGCGTCTGCTCGAGTTCTGCGGGCGTCAAGCCCCAGCCCTCGGACAACCGGACATGCAGGCCCATCTCGACATCGAGGATGGCGACAAGTCCGGCCTTGGCGTCGCGCATGTCGGCGAGCGTCGGTGACTTGTAGACGGCGAGCGCATAGGCCCGCGCGAACTCGATCAGGAAGAGATAGTCCTGCACGAGATAATGACGGAAGGCGGCCTCGGGCAGCGAGCCGTCCCCGAGCCCCCGTGTGAAGGGATGCTCGGTGTAGGCCTGCCACTCGGCGGCAGCCGCAGCCTTGAGGCGACGAAAAAGCTCCATGACACCCGCTCGTGCTGCTGGCGAGAAGCCATCGTCGGCGGCACGGAGGCTGCGGTCAAGAGGCCGGCCGCGCGGCGCCCGCCCGGCGCTCGGTCTCAGGTGCGCGCGCCGCGCCGCAGGATGACGCCGAGATTGTTCGCCGGCATCTCCACGATCTCCGGCGCGGCGAAGCCCACCTCGCGCGCCAGTGCGACGACGGCCTCGAGATCGCGCACGCCCCATGCGGGATTCTCGGCCCGGAGGCTCCGGTCGAACGCCGCGTTGCTGTCCGCGGTGTGTGCGCCATTGCGCCGGTAGGGCCCATAGAGCACGAGCGGGCCGCCCGCCGGCAGGATGCGCCCCGCGCCTGCGAGTAGGCCAACGGTGGCCGACCACGGCGAGATGTGCACCATGTTGATGCACAGGATCGCGTCGGCCGATGTGACGGGCCAGACGGGGGCGCTGGCGTCCAGCTCCAGGGCCGGCGCAACGTTGACGACGCCGCTCGCCGCGATCCAGGCGTCGATGCTGGCGCGCGCCTCGGCGGAGGGATCGCTCGGCTGGAAGAAGAGACCGGGACCGAGCGTGGCGGCGAAATGGGCGACGTGCTGGCCCGTGCCGCTCGCCACCTCGAGCACGAGCCCGCGCGGCGGCAACACACGGCGCAGGACCGCCAGAATGGGCTCTCGGTTGCGCGCGGTCGCCGGCGCGTGTCGGCGTGCATCGCCCGTCACAGCAGATCTCCCGGCGAGCGGACCGCCGCCGGCAACCGGCTGGTGGCTCCGA
>JAGRKR010000567.1:3278-8144 GCA_020442225.1 Hyphomicrobiaceae bacterium
AGCTCCGCGCCATCGGTCAGAAGCGTCCAGGCGACCGAGCGCTGGATTTCGTCGAGCTCGCCGAAGATCGCCGCCGGCAGACCCTGCTCGGGCTCCACCAGCAGAATGCCGGCGAGCCAGGGTGTCGGCGGCAGGGGATGCCAGCTCGGATGCGGCAGGCGTGCCCAGGCCGCCGCGCTCGCAGGCTCGGAGTAGCACAGCACGCACTGGGCCATCGCGCGCCGGTCGTGCAGCAACAGAAAGCGCTCGACGCCCTCCTGCGAGGAATCGAAGCCGATCTGCCAGCCCGACCAGAGGTCCCCGCCGCCGCGGCTGCGCAGATAGCGTACGAGCAGCGCGCTCTGACTGGCTACCGCGAGATCGGCAAAGCGCCGCTCGGTGATGCAATCCCAGCCGAACGACACATGGCTCAGTGTGGCCTGGCGCGCGACCTCGCGCACCTCGCCATCACCCGCCGCCTCGCGAATCCAGAAATGCTCCTTGAGCGTCGCCACGTTACGCAACCCTTCCTCGACACGCACGCCCTGACACTCGGACACCCGCGGGCGCAATAGCAAGTGCCGCAGCGGCGCGCGCCGTGCATTAGGCGCGAGGTGCGGCTGATCGGGCACGCATGGGCCGATGGCCGGCCTGCAAGCCTGGGCTCAGGCCGCCCGGCGCTTCGCGTCCCGGCGAAAGAGCGCCGCCGCGTTGCCTCCCATGATGCGTTCGCGGCTGGCATCGGGGAGCCCGACAGAGGCCGCGGCCGGCGACTGATAGTCGTGGAAGGGATAGCGGCTGGCGTAGACGAGCAGATCCGCACCCTCGCCAAGCTCCAGCCAGCCCTCCGCCACGGCGGGATCGCTCGGACCTTCGAGCAGGCTGGTGCAGAACCGCACCTGACGACGCACGTAGGCGGAGGGCAGCTCTTCGACCCAGGGCGTCTCGCGACGGGTCGGACGCCAGTTCTTGTCCATGCGCCAGACCAGCGGCGGCAGCAGATCGTGACCGCCGTCGGCGAAGACGACGCGCAGGTCCGGCAGGCGCGTGAAGACACCTTCGGCGATGAAACTGATGAGGTGGTAGGCGTAGGCGAGCGGCGCCACCGTCTTGTACTCGACATAGTGATGCGGATGGCCGACGGCGGTCGGCCAGAAATCGACGCCTGAGCCGCCGTCGATCTTCACGAGGACCGGCAGCCCGGCCCGCGCCGCCGCCTCCCATACGGGGAAGAAGGCGCGTTGCCCATAGGGTTGGTGGGATTGCATCGGCACGGTGATGCTGACCATGCCGGGATGATCGGACCAGCGCTCGATTTCCTCGACAGCCCCTGCGGGATCACCGGGATTGACGCGAATGGTTCCACGGAAGCGGCCGTGGGCGTTGGCCGCGCCCAGCCAGCAGTCGGCGAGCCAGTCGTTGGTGGCGCGGCAGACCACCGTGCCGAGATCGAGATCGGGCAGCAGGCCGCGCGTCTGCGGCACCAGATGCGCAATGGCGACGCCCCCTTCGTCGAAAAGGCGCTTGGCCAGGAGTTCAGGGTCCGAGCCGGCCAGCCCGGTGGCCGCAGTGCCCTCGATGTACTCGCCGCCGATCGCCGGATAGAAATAGCGCTCCGGGCGCGGGAAAGCGCGCGCGTTCCACGGCTCGCGCATGTAGGCCTTGAGATCGTCGGGCCGCACCACCTGCGGATGTACCGCGCAGTCGATGATCGCCGGCTCTGCGGCGGCGGGCGCGGACCTGGCGGCGCGCGGCTTCGCGGGGGTTTTGGCCATGACTCAAACCTCGAGAACGACGGTGCCGTCGACGACGCTCACCTTGAATGTGCGCACCTGCTGCTGGCGGCCGACGAGCACGCGACCGCTCTTGATATCGACCTCCCAGGCGTGCCAGGGGCAGCGCAGGATCTCGCCGCCGCGCACCCAGGCGAGCTCGTAGGGCCGCTCACCCGTCTCGGTCGTGCCGGTCACCTCGCCCTCGCAGAGCGGACCGCCCGCATGCGGGCAGACGTTGGCCAGCGCGTAGTAGTTGCCGCCGACGTTGAAGACGCCGATCGAGCGCCGGCCATGAGCCACGATGCGCCGCTCACCCGGGCCGAAGCCGTCCACCGGGCCGACCACGATGCGGTCGCCGCGGCCTGCCCTGCCAGACCTGGCCACCTTGCCGTCTGGAGCCGCAGTCATGGCCGGCCTCCCGGCCCCATCGCCTTGCGCGTGCGCGGCAGCTTGTACCACTCGATGGCGTTCTCCGCGAGAATGCGCCGCTGCGCCGCCTCGGGAAAGCGGCGCACCTGCTCGGGCGCATCGAAATCCCAATGCGGATAATCGGTGGCGAACATCAGGTAGTGGCCCGGGTCCATCCACGACCACAGGCGCGCCAGATCGCGCGGCTCGGGCGGCTCTTCGATCGGTTGCGTGGACAGCCGCACGTGCCGGTGGATGTACTCGGACGGCCGGCAGCGCACCTCCGGCACCTCCTTGCCGAGATGCTCCCAATGCCGGTCGAGGCGCCAGGCCAGCGGCACGACCCAACTGAAGCCGCCCTCGATGAGGACGATCCTGAGCGTCGGGAACTTCTCGAACACACCCTCGAACACCATGCTGGCGAGATGAGAGGCGTACATCAGCGAGTAGAGCGAGTGATGCTCGAAGAAGTAGGAGGAGAAGCCGACCGGCGTCAGCAGGCGCATGCCGGGACTGCGATTGACGTGCAGCACGACGGGCAGGTCGAGGCGCGTCGCCAGCTCGTAGATGGGATAGAACCGCGATTGCCCCATCGGCGTGTCGGTGTAGGGATTGAGCATCACGTGGTTGAAGCGGGGATGGCCGGCCCACTTCTCAATCTCGCGGCAGGCGAGCGCGGTGTCGTGCGAGCAGACGCGGATGCCGCCGTAGTAGCGCCCGTGCCGATTGTACTTCGACAACCAGGTGTCCTCGAGCCAGGCGTTGGTGGCTGCGCACACCGCCGCCTCGTGCTCGGGGTTGGCCATGGGCCGCACGGTCAACGGGATGAGCATGGCGATGTCGACGCCAGCGTCGCCGAAGACCTGCTTTTCCGTGAAGTCGGGATCGGCGCAGGGGGGCGCTCCGTCGGGGCTCCAGGAATCGAGCCGCTGGGCCTTGTTCGGCGCTTCGTAGAGGGGCGAGCCGATGGCATCGAACACCTGATCCGACCAGCGCCGGCTGCGCCAGGGCTCCGGCACGTAGGCGCGCAGCTCGTCGGGATGGCGAGGAACCGGATGGACATCGGTGTCCACGATCCTGACCTCGACCTCGGCCTGCGCATCGCCGCGCTCGACAAGCAGCGTATCGGCCATTGTGGGCGCCTCCTTCACTTCAGGCAATCCGGGCAGTCTGCGAGTACAATGCAGACCAGCGTGACGCATCGTCGGCGTATCGCGTCTGGAGCAGCTTACTCAAACCTTCGCTCGAGACAATCAGGCTCGATAGGAGCCGGAATAAAGTCTTCTCGCGAGCGCTTACGCGCTGCGCAGGACGTCAGCGTTGCAAGGCCATCGCAATGTTCGATAGGCCGTGCGGAAACGATTATCTCGCGGGCCACGCAGCGGCGGCCGATACCGGAGCCGTCATGGATCGCACAACGGTTCGACACGGCCGCTTACTTGCTTTAGGTTTCCAGCAAAGTCGATGCACCGGGCATCGAGGCGCGCCCCGACGACTATGGCGAGCCGCGGATATCCGGCCCAAGGGAGGGATGGGTTTCGATGACGTTCGAGAGAGCGGCTCGCGGGCTGTTGCTTTTGTGCGGCTTGGCCATGGTGACCTATCACATGGTCGGCTCGCAGGTGGTTCTGGTGGGCTACACCGAGAACCAGGCGATCCATCTGGGATTCATCTTCGCGCTGCTGTTCCTCGACAGCGCCGCCCGCTCCGGCTCGGCGGCGGGCCGACTTTTCAACCTGCTGCTCATGGTCCTCGGCGTCTCGGCGGCCGCCTATGTCTATTTCAACGTGCAGCACCTCGAGGAGGTCGTCGGGTTCCCGACGAAGCTCGATGTGGTCGTGGGCGTGGCCATCGTCGTGCTGGTGGTCGAAGCGACGCGGCGCGGCTGGGGCATCGTGTTGCCGATCGTGGCTGCGATCTTCGTCGCCTACTTCCTGTTCGGCCACATGATCCCTGGCCCCCTCAATCACCGGCATTTCAACTTTGACTTTGTCGTCTCCTATCTGAGCATCGGGCTGAGCGGCATCTTCGGCCAGTTCCTGGCGATCTCCGCCGACCAGGTGTTCCTGTTCGTGGTGTTCGGCTCGCTGCTCTCCGTCATCAAGGTCAATGACCTGTTCTTCGAGATCGGCAAGGCCGCAGGACGCATCTTCAGCGGCGGGCCGGGCCAGACGGCGGTGATCTCGAGCTCGCTGGTCGGCACCGTCACCGGCGCGGCGGTCGCCAACGTCGCCATCACCGGCGCCTTCACGATCCCCTTCATGAAGAAGGTCGGCTACAAGCCCGAGGACGCCGGCGCCATCGAGGCGACGGCCTCGACGGGCGGTCAGATCATGCCGCCGGTGATGGGGGCCTCGGCCTTCCTCATGGCTTCCTTCCTCGGCGTGCCCTACGCCACCATCATGGCCGCGGCGCTGATCCCGGCCATCCTCTACTACTGGTCGGTTGTGCTCGGCGTGCAGTTCCTGTCGGTCAAGGCCGGCATCGAGGCGCCGATCGAACGCGTCGATCGCGCCCTGGTGATGCGGCGCATGCCGCTGTTCCTCATCCCGCTGGCCGTGATGATCACGCTGCTCGCCATGCACTTCAGCCCGTCGGTCGCCGCCTTCTGGTCGATCCTTCTGGCCATCGCGCTGAGCATGCTGCAGAAGGACACTCGGCCGACGCTCTCGGGCCTTGCGGCATGCCTCGCCGAGGGTGCCGT
>JAGRKR010000568.1 GCA_020442225.1 Hyphomicrobiaceae bacterium
CTGTCGATGATGACGAGCGCATCGGGCTCGCTGGCGATCACGGCATCGACCGTCTGGTAGACCCGGCGCAGGATGCGCGGCAGTCGCTTCAGGATCGCCAGCGGCCCCATCACCGCGACGTCGTCGAGCGGAAACTGCGAGACCAGCCCCTGTGCTTCCATGGCGTCGCCGCCGACCCCGAGATAGCGCACGCTGCCCTTGCGGCGCGCGTTGATCGCGGCCATGAGCTTGCCGCCCAGCGCGTCGCCGGAATGCTCACCGGCGATCACGAAGAGGCGCACCTGACTTCTGGCCATGCGATCCCTCAGCACGTGTCCGGCCCCGATCCCCCCGCACCGCGCGTCGTCGCGCAGGGCGCGGCTGCCGATGCGATGGCGAGGAACATGCCCGCCGCCCGAGCCCGCTCGATCGCGGCCGGGGCGAGATCCGCGGCGGCCGGCGTCCAGACCACGCCGGCGAGCCCCACCTGCCGCGCCATGTCCACGACCTCGTCGGCACTCTGCGGCGGCCCGATCCCGCCGCCCCTGTCGCTCGCCACGACCAGCACGCCGAGCCGGCGACCGGCGGCCATGCGTCCCCACTGGCGCAGCGTCGTGCACCGCTCGAGCAGCGCGCGCGTCCCTTCCGCGGCCTCCACCGCCACGACATACTCGCGCATGACGACAGCCGCCCGCCCCGTCCCGAAGGGTTGCAGGCGCCGCACGGTCTCGAGGCCCATGCGCACATCTCGCATGGCGCCCTTGCCGAGGCGGCGGCGCGTCAGCACGGAGAGGTCGACCAGCGCGCGCGGCTCGTCGCGGGCAGCGCAGGGTTCTGCCGCGTCAGCGCCCTCATGGGCGACGCCGGAAACGAAAAGGCCGAGGTCTTCGGCAGCGGCCACGGTCGTGTCCCGCTCGGCCATCAGCACCTTGCCGGCCTCGACCGCAATGCCGGCGAGCCCGGCCGCACCCGCCAGCGCCACGGTGCGCGGACCGATTGCCGGCATGTCCACCCGCAGCTCCTGTCCGGGCTTCGGCCGCTTCACGAGAACACCGCTCGCCTCAGGGCGTGGGTCTTGCCCCTGAGTTTGCTCCAGCACCAGGCGGGCGCGCTCCAGCATGCGATCCGTCCCCTCCGCGCCCTCGATCGCCACGACGCGGCCATGCGCGACCACAGCGGCCTGCCCGACGTCGAGCGTGCCGAGCGCCCCGACCACGCCGAAGCCCTTGCGCATGTCGGCCAGATCCCCGGTGCGCGGGCGATGGGTGCCGCGAGGACCAGCGGCCACCAGCAGATCGGGTGCGATCTCGTGAACGCCACGCACCACGAAGCCCTTGCCTTCGAAGAAGCGCACCACACGGGTCAGGACGGAATCATCACCGCCGAACAGCAGCCGCACCAGCACGGGAAGGCTCAGGACGAAGCCGAGGTCGGGGCGGAGCTTGCCGAGGTCGGGCCGGCGCACGCTGCCGACGATGACCAGCTCGCGGCAACCCTGATCCCTCAGCGTGCGCAGAATGTGCCCGATGGCGCCCCAGCGCACCCACGTGTGCGGAAAGGCGGCGATCTCCGCCTGTCTGGCTTCACCGACGATGGCCAGGATGTGCACGCGGCGGCCACGCGCCACAGCATTGGCGGCCAGCTCAATGGGGACCCCGCCGCCGCCTGCGAGAATGCCGAGTGGTGTCCCCGGCCCCGCTGCCACCCTCAGCTCTCGTGCATGGCTTGCGGCGTGCAGAGCGACCGCTTGCCGCCCTCGCGGATGAAGGCGAGGATCTCCGCGACGATGGGATGACTGCCGAACTCCACGCCCACATCCTCGACGCGCTCCATGAGCGTGCCCTCGTTGGCGAAGAGCAGACGATAGGCGCGCCGGAGATCGTGGATATCGGCACGAGAGAAGCCGCGCCGTTGCAGGCCGACGATATTGAGGCCGGACAGATGCGCCCGGTTGCCTATCGCCATCCCGTAGGGGATGAGATCGTTCTCCAGGCCCGACATGCCGCCGACGAAGGCGTGGGCGCCGACGCGCGCGAACTGGATCACGGCGGCGCCACCGCCGATGATCGCGAAGTCGCCGACGGTGCAGTGTCCCGCCAGCATGACGTTGTTGGAGAAGATGACGTTGTTGCCGACGTGGCA
>JAGRKR010000569.1 GCA_020442225.1 Hyphomicrobiaceae bacterium
CCTGGTCGCTTGCGGTGATGGAAGAGTTTCAACACTCTTGATCCTGCGGCAGTATGAATTCAAAGACTTAGCCGTTCAGCCTGAATGCCACGGCGTTTGCGGCCCGCCCATGGCCACCATGAACCGACCGCCGAGGGGGCCGGCCGCCACGCCCGAATCGTCGTGATCGGCGCGCCAGCCACGCGAAGACCGCCAGACGTCAACGCTCAATCGGAGACAACGCGATGAGGCTCCAATCCGGCGCACCCGTGTTCGCTGCCATCCTGGCGATCGTCTGCCCGCTTGCCGCCACGCCGGCCCGGGCCAGCGATACCTGCATGGTGCAGAAGAGCCCTGACGGCTACGTAGCCCTGCGCGGCGATCCATCCGACCGGGCTCCCTTGATCGCGCGCGCCAGGGAAGGCGAAGCCGTGGTCATCCAGAAGGACGCCAATGGCGATCAGATCGCGCGCGGCGCATGGCTGCGCGTCTTCCATTTCCCCGACAGTGTGATCCCGCCCGCAACGTCGCCCGAGCACAAGAAGGGCCGGATTGGCTGGATGCCCAAGCGCTTCATCGACGATTGCGGTTGAGTAGGACGGCCGACGGCCAGTCCGCGGACGGGCCGTCGATCATGAGCCGGAGCCACCATTCATAGCTTGTTCCGTGCCCATCTGCTTCTCATCTGAATGCGAACAGGCAATGCTGGCTACGTGGCCCGCCCTGGCGGTCTATTCCGGCGTGTTTACGATCAACCTCATTCCCGCATCGAATGCATCGAGCTTCCGCAAAGAGCCGTGGCGGCGGTCCCATATGCCCGTCGCCAGATCACGCTCGACGGCGGTAACCGCCCGATCGACAACCTCCGGCGGCATGCGCGCAAATCCAGAGGTCCCCTGGCGTGCCCTTGCATTCAACACGCGCTCAGGGTGGGCCCAAAAAGACATCAGAGTCCAATCTGGAGTATCGCGATGCACAGGTAACACCTCCACGCGAGTGTGCCCCCCTAACCAAGCAGAGAACTGCTCGATTGCCGGGAAGATTCGTCGATCAAGGTCGGCCACCTCGGGAAGGTAGTCAGCCATGAGCCACATCGAGCCATGGACCTCGGCATCGGCCGTCAGGATTACGACGGGGCCTGTCGCGACGCGGCGCATCTCGCGAACCCCCTGCTCCTGCTCATGATCCCAATGATGAACTGTGAGCACAGCCATGGCGGCGTCAACGCTGCCACTCCGCAAAGGAAGTGAGCCGGCCGAAGCCCGGATCGCGGGTGCCATAGTTCGCGGGCGTTGAGCGGCCATAACGTCGCTTGGCTCGACGGCCAGCATATGACGATCGTGAGGCTCGTAGGAGCCGGCACCTGCGCCAACGTTCACAACCGTCTTGGCCGCGCCTAATGCTTGGAGGAGGCTGTCTCGAATGCGTGGATCTTCACGTCTGGTGGAGGCATAGCCACCGCCAATCTGGTCATATCGTGGACCATCGTCTGCCGTAGCCGTGGCGGAATTGACGATTGTGTCGCGGGTGTGTGTCACAGTGATCTCCTTCGGGATTATCGACACGTCACCCAAGGCGATCACGATCGCACTCGCGCCGCTGAAGCGGCACCAGTTCGCGCGTTCTCTTTCATCCGGACTGTGACCGTCGGCTCAGGCATCCCACCTGATCTGCTGACCCTTCCAACGGAAGGCGCTCGCGGGCTCGCAGCGACAGTCACCCATAGCCGCATACCGCCGGTAGGGACTTTCACCCCGCCCTGAGAACGCGGTCATATTGAAAAGCGCCATGCGAGTGGTCAAGCCAGACCTGTTTCAGGCGTGCCTCACATAGCTGGCGTCAAAATCAATGGCTGGTGACGACGTCCCTCCTGGCCCATTGCCCCATGCACACCCTCACGCACAAATCATAAGCAGACGCCTTGTCCGCGCGAGCCTTTCACGCTCGACGCCCACCCCGGCTCATCCTCTCGGGTTCGGCGGAAGCGCTCGCGGCTTGAGGCATGATCGGCGGCTCGGGCAGCCATGCGCCCTCGGCTGGCGCCATGTGGTCGCGCGAGGTGCACCGTCAACAAGCGTCGGGCGGATGGGGACGGAGTTCGACGCGAGGCTGTGCTCGTCGTCGGCCGCGGCGGGCGGAGCGGGCCAGCGCCGCAATCGCCGGCCGCGCACAACGCCCGCGAGGGCATCGGCGACGGCCCGGCGTGGTTGCCGTGATCAGGCGGCCTTGATGTTGGAGCGCTTGACGTGGTCGAGGTTGGCGCCCTCGATGCGGATCAGCTTGGTCGGCCCCTGACGGTTGGGCGAGTGCACCGCCCCGACCTCGTAGAACTTCGCGTCGCCGGGCCGCATCGTGTAGGTCGACTGCGGAGCCACCAGGATCGGCTCGCCGCCCTCACCCTTCTTCACGACTTTCCATTCCGTCATCTCGGTCTCGCCGACCGCCTGACCATAGATCGCCCAGCTATGCCCGTGATCGTGGGGCGAGCCCACGGCCTTGCCCTCGTAGACGTGGCCGCAGATGCAGAAGCCCATATCCTTGTCCTCATAGAGGACCTTGCGCGGCTTGCACTGATCCGCCGTCAGGTGCTGCGCCACGAACTCCTTGTCCAGCAGGGCTTTGGAGACGTAGCCGCAGACCTTGTCCTTGCCCGCACGGCCGGCGTCGGCCGTGAGCGCCGCCTTGATGTCGCTGGCAAGGTTCTCAAGCGTGTATCCCATAAGCGTATCCTCCGTTCCGAATGGCTGACGTGATGGTCGGGGCAAAGTTTGCCTGGACGAATTTCCGATGACAAGGCGGCACGATGGCCCTGGAGCTGGCCCGCTCCGGCCGTCAGGCGCGCCCCGCCACCTGGAACCGCTGGTCGTCGTCGCTGGCCATCTGATTGACCAGATCGATCTCCCAGGCGAGATAGGCCCGCATCGCCGCTTCGCGATCGCCGCCGCGCTCGCGTGCGGGCAGCCACACGTCGTCCGCCGTATCGGCGAGGCGCCCCTCCCCTGTCTCGAGCGGGTAGCCGGCGGCGACCCAGGCCTGCGTGCCACCTGCGAGCACGAGGATGCGCCGGTCCGTGCGGCCGGCGAGATCGGCCGCGGCCAGCCGGGCGAGCGATCCGAAGGGGGACGTCAGCACGAGCGGGCCGGCATCCGTGATCGTGGAGAGCGCCTCCGCGAGCCGCGTGCGGGTGGAGAACCAGGCGCGGGGAATGTGGCCCTTCCTGTAGGCCTTGGAGTAGGCGAGATCGACGACCGCCGCGTCGCCCGCCGCGATGCGCGCCTCGAGCGCCTCCGCCGTGATGACGTCCACCTCGCCCGCGGCAAGCCCGAGCACGTTCGGCCTGTGCGGGCCGGCCACCCGCTCGCCCGGCACGTCGGCGAGAGACATGACGGCGATGTCCGTCCAGCCCATCTGCTTCAGCCACGAGGCGGTCATCGTCGCCCGTACGCCGTCGTCGTCCACGAGCACCACGCGCGCACCCCAGGTGGCCAGATAGTTGTCCGTCTCCTGGACCAGCTGGCCGCCCGGCGCCGACCTCATGCCCACGACATGAGAGGCCTGGTACTCCTCGGGCATGCGGACGTCGAGCACGTAGAGGGTGCGCGTGTCTGCCTCGCGCCGCCAGCCGGCCAAGGTCGCCGCATCGATGCGCGGGATGGCGAAGCGTGCGGCCACCGCTTGCGCCGCCTCGCGGGCAGCCGCGGCAGCCGCGGGGGAGACGTCGGGCGCGCGCCGCATCGCCCCCCGCACAACCTCGTAGCCCGCCAGATGCCAGGCCATGGTGCCGTCCTTCAGCGACACGACCTTGTTCGGCACGCCGGCATTGATCAGGGCCTGCGCGCCAATGATGCTGCGCGTGCGCCCGCCGCAGTTGACGACGACGGTCGTTGCCGGCGACGGGATCAGCTCCTTGAAGCGATAGACGAGCTCGGCCCCTGGCACGCTGGTCGCCGTCGGGATGGAGTTGGTGTGGAACTCCTCGTAGGAGCGGCTGTCGAGAATGGCGATGTCGGAGCCGTCGTCCATCATGGCCTTGAGCGCCTCGGCGGTGATCCAGGGTGTGCCGGCCTCGTGCTCGACCACCTCGGCGAAGGCCTTGCTCGGCACGTGCACGCCGCTGTAGACGCGATAGCCCGCGCGCTCCCAGCCGGTGACGCCTCCTTCGAGCAGCGAGACGTCGCTGTAGCCGAGCGCCGCCATGCGCTCCGCCGCCCGCGCCGCCAGCCCTTCGCCATCGTCGCACCACACGACCCGAGCGCTGCGGCGGGGAACCATGTCGTCGGCCAGCACCTCGACGCGGCCGAGCGGCAGGCAGGAGGCCATCAGCAGATGCCGCGCCCCGAAAACCACCTCCTCGCGGGCATCGAGCAGGGCGATCTCGCCTCCGTCGTGGAGCGCTGCCTTCAGCTCGCGCGCGGTCATGCGAGGGATCGTCGGGGCCATGGCTCGTTCTCCGGTGTCTGCTGGCGGGACCTGCCGCCGGGGGGGCCTTCAAGAGTGAAACATCGCAGGCGCCCCCGCAAGCTTCGGCGCAGGCACGCGGCATCCCTTGCATTGCGCTCGCCCGTCGGGCACGACACTGAAGCCGTCAACACCATCCTGCGGGGCGTTCCGACATGACGACGTTTCTCGGCCTGCCTGCGACCAGCCTCGATGCCGTCACGGCAGGCGACATCGTCGTGCTCGGCGTCGACGATGCGACCCCCTACGAGGCCGGCAAGCGATCGCACGCGGCCGGCGGCGCAGGCGCGATCCGCGAAGCCAGCCGGCGCTATGGCGATTGGCACGGGCATCACGATTTCGACACGAGCCGCCCCATGCTCGAGCCGGCGGGCCGGCGGCTGCTGGATGCCGGCGACATCGCCACCGACCCGACCACGCCCGCCGCCAACCGGCAGGCCATCGAGGCCGCCGTCTCGGGCATTCTCGGCGCCGGCGCTACGCCCATCGTCCTCGGCGGCGACGATTCCGTGCCCATCCCCGTCTTTGCCGCCTACCGGGAGCACGGCCCCATCTGGATCGTGCAGATCGATGCCCACATCGACTGGCGCGACGAGCGCTACGGCGAGCGGCTGGGCTGGAGCAGCCCCATGCGCCGCGCCTCGGAGATGCCCTGGGTGGCGGGAATGGTCCAGATCGGAGCGCGCGGCGTGGGAAGCGCCCGGCGCGAGGAGGTGGAGGCGGCTCGCGCCTGGGGTGCGCACCTCGTGACCGCGCGCGAGGTGCACGAGGGCGGCATGGTGCGCGCCCTCGCAGCCGTTCCGGCGGGTGCGTCGGTCGTCTGCACGCTCGATTGCGATGGCCTCGACCCGAGCGTCATGCCGGGCGTGGTCGCGCTCGCCCCTGGCGGGCTAAGCCATTGGCATATCGTCGATCTCTTCGCGCATCTGGCGACGCGGACACGCCTCGTCGGCTTCGACCTGGTGGAGCTGGCAGCGGAGCGCGACCCAAGCGGCCTGACGTCGCTGGCGGCTGTGCGGTTCATCACTCTCGCCATCGCGGCAATGGCGCGTTCGGAGCAAAAGGCCTAGGGTGCGCCGCGGCGAGGGGGAGCGCGAATGCGAACCCATCGCCGTCGACCACGCGCGAGGGCGGCACGATCGCCGCCCTTCCGCCCGCGGCGGCGATGCGCTTGACCACAGAGCATCGTCCTGCCATCCCGATCCGTGACTGTCCGCAGGGTGCGCGCCCGCGCGCATTAGCGACGCGTGCCGGCACCGTGCCGCGACGAGTTGGAGCACCGACATGGCTTTGCTCGGCAAGAGACCCAAGATCGACGAGATCCTCGGATCGCGCGTGAAAGCGATGTCCGAGCGCGAGACGCGCGAGGTGATCTGGCTCATCCTGCCGCTGGTGCTGCTGGCGGCAGCCTCGATCTGGATGGCCTTGCAGTTCGCCCAGCCGGCGCCGCCGAAGCGGATCGTCATCTCCACGGGCAGTCCGTCCGGCGCCTATTTCGCGTTCGGCAGGCGTTATGCCGAGCTGCTGAAGCGCAATGGCATCACGGTCGAGGTTAGAGCCTCCCGGGGCTCCGGCGAAAACGTCGCGCTGCTGAAGGACCCGAATTCCGACGTCAGCGTCGCCCTCCTGCAGGGTGGGATCACCAACGGCAAGAGCACGCCGCAGATCGTCTCCCTCGGCCGGGTCTTCATCGAGCCCCTGTGGGTCTTTTATCGCGGCAACCAGACCATCGACCGCCTGCATCAGTTGCGTGGCCAGCGCATCGCCGTGGGGCCGCCCGGCAGCGGCACGCGCCATCTCGCTATAACCCTGCTCAGCGCCAACAGGATCACGGCGGAGACGACCACGCTGCAGCCCGAGTCCGGCAAGGCGGCGATCGAGGCCCTGCGCTCGGGCCGGACCGATGCGATCTTTCTCGTGCTGGCGCCGGATGCGCCGATGCTGAAGGAGCTACTCGCCGACCGTTCGCTCCGCCTCATGAATTTCGCCCAGGCGGAGGCCTATACGAGGCTCTTTCCCTACCTGCAGCGCATCGTGCTGCCACAGGGCGCCATCGACCTCGTTGCCAACATCCCGGAGCGCGACATCACGCTCGTCGCCCCGGTCGCAGCGCTCGTTGCCAAGTCCACGCTGCATCCGGCCCTCGTCGGCCTGCTCATCGACGCGGCGCGCGAGGTGCATGCCGACGCCGGGCTCTTCAATCGGATGGGCGAGTTCCCCAAGCCGCTCGATCCCGAGTTCTCGCTGGCGGAGGATACCGAGCGCTACTACCGCTCCGGCCCATCCTTCCTGAAGCGCAACCTGCCGTTCTGGCTGGCGATCTTCATCGAGCGGACGAGCCTCGTGCTGGTGCCGCTGGCGGGCGTCCTGCTGCCGCTGATGAAGGCCGGGCCGCTGATTTACCGCTGGCGCAACCGTCGCCGGCTGCTGCACTGGTACGGGCGGCTCAAGGCGCTCGAGTTGAGCATCGCCAGCGATCCGGCGCGTGCCAACCTCTACGACTACAAGGTGGAGCTGGCCTGGATCGAGCAGTCCGTCGCGACGGTGCCGATCCCGATCGGGTTCGCGGATGAGTATTACGAGCTGAGGGCGGCGATCGAGCTCGTCCGCCAGCAGCTCAACAGCCGCACGGGCGGCGTCGATACGCCACCGGACTGGCGGGACGGGCCACCGCAAAAGTCGGAGGCGGCCGTCAGCCCTTGAACTCCTCCATCTGCGCGACCGCCGCGCGCAGTGCGTCCGACCACGACGACGACAGACGCCGGAAATACTCGTCGTTCTCGTGGATGCGGCGCACCAGTCGCACGTCGAGCATGTCCCGCTGATACATCAGCAGGTCGATCGGCATCCCGACGGACAGATTCGATCGCACCGTCGAATCGAACGAGAGCAGCAGCAGCTTGGCGGCCTCGCCGAGACGCATGTCAGGCCGCGCCACGCGATCGATGATGGGTTTGCCGTACTTGTGCTCGCCGATCTGGAAATAGGGCGTGTCGTCG
>JAGRKR010000570.1 GCA_020442225.1 Hyphomicrobiaceae bacterium
GGAAGGCTTCCTGCGCTCCGAAACGAGCCTCATCCAGACCATCGGCCGCGCGGCCCGCAACGTCGATGGCCGCGTCATCCTCTATGCCGACCAGATGACCGGCTCGATGGAGCGCGCCATCGCCGAGACGAACCGCCGCCGCGAGAAGCAGATGGACTGGAACACGGCCAACGGCATCACGCCGGAGAGCGTCAAGAAGCGCATCGCCGACGTGCTCTCGTCCGTCTACGAGGCCGACCACGTCACCGTCGATGCCGGCCTTGCCGAGGGTGCGGAGCCCCTGGTCGGGCACAACCTCGCCGCTGTCATCGAGGACATGGAGAAGCGTATGCGCGAGGCTGCCGCGGATCTCGAGTTCGAGACCGCCGCGCGGCTGCGCGACGAGGTCAAGCGCCTGCGCGAGACCGAACTCGCCGTCTCCGACGATCCGCTGGCGCGGCAGGGCGACGTCGAGGATCGCGCAGGCTCCTTCGCCGGAAAGCGCAAATACGGCGGTGCGCCGGCGGCAGGCCGCAAAGAGCGGAGCGGAGACGCAGGAAGCCGCGTCAAGACCGACTACGAGCCGGTGCAGCCGAGCTATACGCAGAGCGGCTCGGGCTCGCGCGTGCGCAAGCCGCATCTCGACGAGATGACCGTCGGGCGAACCGAAGTACCGCTCGGCAAGGAGCCGCCGCCCAAGCCGACGCGCACCATCGACGTGCCCGGGAGCAAGGAGAAGCGCGGTCGCCGCGGCCGCCCCCGCAAGACCGGCCGGCCGGGAGCCTGAGCCCACATGGGATGCGATGTTCACTTCTACGTCGAGCGCCTGATGGACGGACGCTGGGAGACGGCGGACACGTGGGTGCCACGCCGGAGCGGCGGCCTCGAGGTGGAGACGAGCCGGCAATTCTACTCAGCGCGCGACTACGACCTCTTCGCCATCCTGGCCGACGTTCGCAACCGGCACGACTTCACGCCCATAGCCGCACCGCGCGGCGTGCCGGACGACTGCTGCGAGGAATACCGCCGCGAGGTTGCACTCTGGGAAAATAACGGTCACAGCCACAGCTGGCTGACGCTCGACGAGATGTTGCGTTTCGACTGGACCCAGCTCTGCCTGGAGCACGGCTGGGTGACCCCGTGGGGGTGGTTCCGCTGGCTGCACGACGGCGCGCCGGACGGGTCGCTTAGCTGGATCGCGGAGGGGAGCGCTTCACGCCATTCGAACGCGGAGTTCCAGCAGGCCCTGGACGTGCTGGGAAGAGAGCGCAGGTATCCCGATCTTCGCGCACCGTCCAGCGATTACGAAAGGTTCGTCGAGCTACTGGGCGGCTCCAATCCCGTCACGTACATCGAGTGGTTGGTGCCTTATCACGACAAGGTTTCGCAATTCTGGTCCGCCACCGTGCCCCGCCTGCTCGCCCTCAGCCGGTCGCAGACGTTCGACGACGTGCGCGTGCTGTTCTTCTTCGACAATTAGGGTCGCCTGCCTCGACGGTGCCGCTCGCCGCCGCGGGCATCAGCCGAAGCGCGGCAGGCTCAAGAAACGGACGCCGACCCGCTCGTCCTCGCGCCAGATGATCTCGCACTCTGCGGTCATGCGGTCGAAGCGCACATGAAGCGTGAAGCGATCGGGAAGTCCGGCGGCGACGCCACCGCCACGGCGGCCACTGGCGACGTCGAGGCAGGCCCCGGACGCCGAGGTGTTCAACACCTTGCACGGAATGGACATGCGCGACGAGCCGAAGGTGATCGAGCCCGGCGCCGACGTCGATTTGCGGCGCGAGCGGCGTTCCTCGCCGTCGTCCGCCGCAACAGTCCCGTAGGATGCGGCGGCATTGGCTGCCGCCAGCGAAGAGGTGGTCGATTTCATTGGCGCCCCGCCTGTTCAGGTCATGCTTTTTCGAACGCCAATGCTCAGCGCTCTGTAGTAAATTCCGCGTTAAATCGCGCGTATCCGGGCCGCGATGTCCGGCGGAACGGTTAACCGGCAGGGACCGGATCATCGGCCCAAGGGAGACTTGTACTCATGACACTGCCCAACCACGTGCGTCGCCTGTTCGTCGCGGCCGCCCTCGCCTGGGTGCTCTTCGTCGGTTATCGCGCCTGGCAGGGCTGGCCGCATGTGCCGCTCGACATGTCGCCGAACGATCCGCAGACACGCGCCGCCCTGGCGGCCGCCGTCCGCGCGCACGTGCTGTGGTCGGCGGCTCTGGCGCTGGTGCCGGCAGGCCTCCTGCTCGTCGTCACCCGCATGACGCGACAGCGGGACGGCAAACGCTAGGAGGAGGCTCGATCGGACGGCCTTTCCAGGCTCAGGATGCGATTCACGCTCTCGAC
>JAGRKR010000571.1:0-1482 GCA_020442225.1 Hyphomicrobiaceae bacterium
TGCATCGACACCCTTCAGCTTCACGCTGTCGTGAGAGTGTCGGCCGAGGCATGTCTCTTGCTTGACGGAACCCCAGGATCGAAGCTTCGGAACGCTGCGACCAGGGGCTCGCACTGACGGGAGACAGCACGCTCATGAGTGTACGCCTGCGCCGTATCGGCGGGAATCTGGCCCTGCTCGCAATGTCACTGGCAGTAGTGTTCGCCATGCTGGAACTCGTGGTCTTCAAGTACATCTTCGTGCCCGACGATGTCCTGGAGACCGTTTCCGTAGACGGGGTCGTGCGCTATCGGCCCGGCACCACGGCGATCATGCGCTATCCCGGCGGCGTGCGCACGCGCGTCACCATAAATGCCCAGGGCTGGAACTCGACGAAGGCGAGCTACCGCAAGGAGCGCACGCCCGGCACCCTCCGCGTCGCCGTCGTCGGCGATTCCTATGTTCATGCCCGCTATCTCGATGTCGACGGCGCCTTCCCGGAGCTGCTGGAGGCGGAGCTCGGCCGTCGTGGCATCCCGACGGAGGTGTATCGTTTCGGGATCGACGGGGCGCCCCTCAGCCAATATCTGCACATGTTGCGCCGGGAGGTCCGTCAGTACCGGCCCGACATCGTGGTCGTGCCGCTCATTCACAACGATTTCGACGAGAGCTACCGCCTGATCCGCCGACGCTACTGGTCGAGCTTCATGAAGCTCCGCAGCGACGCCGACGGCAGGATCGTCGAAATCGCGCCGACGGACTATCGGCCGGGGCTGTCCGATACGCTCCGGGGCCTGCGGAGCTTCCGCTACCTCTACTACAACACCAGCCTCTATCTGACGCTCAAGGGCGTCGTGAGCCGTTATGTGTGGGGCGGTAAGGAAGATTATGCGCCGGAGTTCATCCAGTCGGCGGTCGATATCCGCAACATCCGCGATCACGCGAAAAACCGCATCTTCGCCCGCTATGTGCTCGCAGAGATGAAGAGGCTGGCCGACGCCGATGGCTTCCGGCTGGCCTTCGTCATGGATGGCGTCCGCGAGGCGATTTACGACGGCAAGCCGGTGTCGAGCTATGAGGTCGGCAAGCTGAACGCGCTCGCAGCACAGCTCACGGGCGAACTCGGCTTGCCGTTCGTGGACCTGCAGGACACCTTCGCCGCGGCCTACAGGCAGACGGGCGAGCGTCTCGAGTTCCCTTACGACTGGCACTGGAACGGCAAGGCCAACGCCCTCGTGGCGCGGACGATTGCCGACATGGTGATCCGCGACCCGCGCATCGGCACGGCGCACCTCGCCAAGGGGCGGACGCCGAGGCTGTAGCCGGGGCCGCGGTGGGCACCCGACGGGCGCCGGCGCTCAGCCAGCGCCCATGTCCAGCGTCACCCAGACGGGCACGTGATCGGACGGCTTCTCCCATCCGCGCGTGTGCTTGTCGATGCCGGCCGCCTGCAGCCGGTCGGCGGCCTGGGGGGACAGCAGCATGTGGTCGATGCGGATGCCG
>JAGRKR010000571.1:1542-3807 GCA_020442225.1 Hyphomicrobiaceae bacterium
CACGGCATCGACGTAGCCGGTGTTGAGGATGGCGCGAAAGGCCGCCCGGCTTTCAGGCTGGAACAGTGCGTCCTCCGTCCAGAGCTCGGGCCGCCGGGCGTCCTGCGGCTGGGGAATGACGTTGTAGTCACCGGCGAGGACGACGGGCTCCTCGAGCGCGAGCCGGGATCGCGCATGGGCCTCGAGCCGACGCATCCAGGCGAGCTTGTAGGGGAACTTGTCGGAATCGATCGGATTGCCATTGGGGAGATAGAGACTGGCGAACCGCACGACCCCCGAGGCGACGGAAACGACGACTTCCAGATAGCGCGCCTGCTGGTCGTCGGAATCGCCCGGAAGCCCGGGCACGACCTCGTCGAACGGCAGCTTCGAGAGCACCGCGACGCCGTTGAAGCCCTTCTGGCCGTGCACGGCGATATTATAGCCGAGGTCCTCGATGGGCCCGCGCGGGAAGCCCTCGTCGACGCTCTTGATCTCCTGCAGCGCCACCAGATCGGGTGACGCCTCCTTGAGCCAGGTGCAGAGGACGTCGATACGCGCCTTGACGCCGTTGATGTTCCAGGTCGCGAGCTTCATGGATGGCGTCCCGACCGAAGCTCCCGGCGACAGGACTTCGTCAACATTATTGGTTCACACCTAATTAGGCAATTCATGGGATGATCTTGATCGCTCTATATCAAGGGCAGTGCACGGGAGTGGCGGAAACCATGACAGCGTCGTTCTACCAGGGCAAGGTCAAGCATGACGACCGCATGCTGTTGATGTTGTCGACGCTCAACGGCCTGTTCGCGATGACAGTGCTGTTCGCATGGACGCTGATCGCCATGTTCGTGGCGGAGCCGGTGTCCTGGGCGACGTGGCATCCCATGAGCGCTGCGTCGAGGCCGGAAGTCTACGATTACCCGTTCGTCATGCTGTGGGCGATGCCGATCGCCGGCATGTCGATTTCCTGGGCCGCGCAGAAAATCGGCAACCGCCAGTTGGCGCATTTCATCTTGTGCGTGCCGCTGCTGGTGCTCGGCCTCATGGTCGGCTGGTATCATTTCGCGCCGGTCGCCTGGCGCTGAGGTGCGACGGCGGGCAGCGTACGTCGCGCCCACCCTGTGTGATCCCGTCCATGCTCATCGCGGCGGGCGCACCCGTCCGTTCAGATGGTGAAGCTGGTGCCGCAGCCGCAAGCCGCGGTCGCGTTCGGATTGCGAATCTGGAACGAGGCGCCGATCAGGTCGTCCACGAAGTCGATCTCCGACCCGGACATGAAGGTGAGCGAGATCGGATCGATGGCGACGCTCGCACCATCGCGCTCGATCAGCAGGTCATCGGGCTCGGCCTGCTCTATCAGGTCGAATTTGTACTGAAACCCCGAGCAGCCGCCGCCCTCGACGCTGACGCGCAGCAGTCGGCTCGACGGCTCCGCCGCAACGATTTCGCAGATGCGCCTGGCGGCGCTCTCGGTGACACGGACGTCGGGGGCGAGTGTCTCGGTGGTCATGCTCTTCTCTCGCGTTCTCTTCTCTCGCGTTCGTGTATGCCGGGGCCATCTAGCGGGGGCGCGGCGAGGCAAAATTGCGCTCGCTCGTCCGGCCGCATACGGCGCTTGTCTGTCGGTCACGCACCCCTGATGTAGGGACGCACCGCCGGATGGCAATGCCGTGCGGGGCCGCGTCCGTCTGTGTGCTTGCCGTCGCCGGCCTCAGGGCGTAGGTCTCTGCCAGAAGGTAGGCCCGCTGGCCGCGATGTCAATTCGATCCTGGCGGAGAGGATATGAAGGCGCTGGGTTCCTCGCAGGAGCACCGTTTCGGCGCGGATCTCGCGCCGGGAGAGAGGCGGCTCGCCGAGTATGCCGCCGATCCGCGCCACACGCTCGGACGGCTGCATCCCGAGCCGCCCTGTCCCATGCGCAACGATTTCCAGCGGGATCGCGATCGCATCGTGCATGCGTCGGCGTTTCGCCGTCTCACCTACAAGACCCAGGTGTTCGTCTATCACGAGGGGGACCATTACCGGACACGGCTGACCCACTCCCTCGAGGTCGCGCAGATCGCACGAGCCATGGCCCGGCAGTTGATGCTCAACGAGGATCTGGCCGAGGCGCTCGCGCTCGCCCACGACCTCGGGCATCCCCCGTTCGGCCACGCCGGGGAACGTGCGCTCGATGCCGTCATGCGCGACTACGGCGGTTTCGATCACAACGCGCAGAGTCTCAGGCTGGTGACCTCGCTCGAGCGCAAATATGCCGAGTTCGACGGCCTCAACCTGACCTGG
>JAGRKR010000054.1:0-1434 GCA_020442225.1 Hyphomicrobiaceae bacterium
CGACATCGGTGTAGATGTCGCACAGGTCCGCCTTGACCGCAGCAGCGATGGCGACGGCGCTGGTGTCCGATCCGCCCCGCCCGAGCGTCGCGATGCGGCTGTTCGGGCCGACACCCTGGAAGCCCGTGATGACCGCCACCTCGCCCTCGAGCATCCGTCTGCGGATCTCCTCGCCGGGGATGTCGATCATGCGGGCCGAGCCGTGCGCTCCGTCCGTCCGGATCGGCACCTGCCAGCCCTGCCAGGAGCGCGACTGCACGCCCATGGACTGCAGCACGATGGCCAGGAGCCCGGCCGTGACCTGCTCACCCGAGGCGACGATCGCATCATACTCGCGCGCGTCGTGCAGTGGCGAGGCCTCTTTGACCCACGCCACGAGCTGATTGGTGGCGCCCGCCATCGCCGAAACGACGACAGCGACCTTGTTGCCGGCGTCGACCTCGCGCTTGACGTGGCGCGCGACGTTGCGGATGCGCTCCACGTTCGCGACCGACGTGCCGCCGAACTTCATCACCAGAACTGCCATTGCACCTTCCGCAAGCTGAGGTGCCGCCCGGCTCGGGGCGTGACTCGATCTGTGGACCTGAGGGGTCCCTCGTCGGCGCCAGTGCCTGATTGCCGGGGAGCGTTTCGCTTTGGCGCGTATTCATAGTCGCAGCCTCTTGTCCGCGCAACACGGCGTTGGGACACTTGACAATATCTTGCCCCCGGCACATTGCGAGGCATCATGGAACCCGACAAGCCGACCCAGCCCTCCCGGACCCTCGACACCGCCGAGGTCGATCGTTTCGCACGGATGGCGGCCGAGTGGTGGGACCCGAGCGGCAAGTTCCGGCCCCTGCACAAGCTCGGGCCGGCCCGGCTCTCCTTCATCCGTGAGCAGGTTCTCGGCCATTTCAAGCGAGATCCGGGCAGCCGCCGGCCCTATGAAGGGCTGAGCGTGCTCGACATCGGCTGCGGTGGCGGCCTCGTCACCGAGCCCGTGGCCCGTCTGGGCGCCAAGGTGACGGGCCTCGACCCGGCCGAGGCCAATATCGAGGCCGCACGCCGGCATGCCAGCGACCAGGGCCTCGATGTCAGCTACCTCGCCGCAACCGTCGAGGAACTGGCGCTGACGGGGGCGAAATTCGACGTGGTGCTATGCCTGGAGGTCGTGGAGCACGTGCCCGATGTCGGCGCTTTCCTGGCGACCTGCGCCTCGCTCGTGCGGCCGGGGGGGCTCATGGTGCTCTCGACCATCAACCGGACGGTGAAGGCCTATGCCCTCGCAATCGTCGGCGCCGAGTACGTTCTGCGCTGGCTGCCGGTCGGCACGCACCAGTGGGAGCGCTTCGTGACGCCCGATGAGCTGAGGCGCCATGTCACGAGCGCGGGCCTCGCGGAGCGTGAAACGACCGGTCTTGTCTACAACCCGTTGCTCGACCGCTGGTCGCT
>JAGRKR010000054.1:1558-7827 GCA_020442225.1 Hyphomicrobiaceae bacterium
ACGATGCCCGCTGCCGCCTGGCCGTTGCCGTACTCGTCGATCTCGCGCCTCGCGGCATAGTCCTCGCTCGTCCAGAGCCGGTTCCAGCCGCACTCGACCGTCTCGACCCATTCCGTCTCGTCGCGCAGCGTTATGCAGGGTACGCGGTGGAAATAGGCTTCCTTCTGCAGGCCGCCGGAATCCGTCAGGACCTCCGCCGCATCCATCAGCAGCCGATGCAGGTCGTGGTAGCCGAGGGGGTCGATCAAGCGCACGCCGCCGGGCATTGCGCCGAGCCGTGCCATCACGGCGCGTGTGCGCGGATGCACCGGAAAGACGATGGGGCGCGTTCGGGCTCGCGCCTCGAGATAGCCGAGGATGCGGCGGAAGCGGTCCTCGTCGTCGGTGTTCTCGGCGCGATGCACGGTCGCGACGCCGAACGTACCCGGCGCGAGGTGCAGGGTATCGAGGATGCGCGAGCGCGCCCGGGCCACCTCGCGGGCGAAAAGAGTGGCATCGTACATCACGTCGCCGACGTGATGGACGCCGCGCAGCACACCCTCGCGTGCCAGGTTGGCGATCGCCTGGCGCGTCGGGCAGAGCAGCAGCGTGCTGACGTGGTCGGCCAGCACGCGATTGATCTCCTCGGGCATGCGCCGGTTGAACGAGCGCAGTCCGGCTTCCACGTGCGCGACGGGCACGTTGAGCTTCGCGGCCGCAAGCGCGCCGGCAAGCGTCGAGTTCGTGTCGCCGTAGACCACGACCATGGCCGGCTGCTCGTCGCGGAGCACGTGCTCGATGGCCTCGAGCATCCGACCGGTCATGGCGCCATGGTCGAGGCCGTGGATGTCGAGCTCGTAGGCGGGCCGGGGGATCTCCAGCTCGCGGAAGAAGATCTCCGACATGTTGGCGTCGAAGTGCTGGCCCGTGTGGATGAGGATCTCCTCAAGCCGGCCGTCGGCGGCGACGGCGCGGCTCACGGCGGCGGCCTTGACGAACTGCGGTCGCGCTCCCACGACGCTGACGATGCGCTGCCGCGCTGCTCCTGTCACGTGCGATCACTCCGATCTGGCTCCGCCGGCCGGCGGGACTGCCGGGCAGAGACGGCGGTCGCGCCCGGTCTGTCAACCCTTTCGCACGCGCGTCCGATTAGAGAAAGACCTGGGCGATGTCCACGGAGGAGCGCTTGCCGACCGCCTCGAAACTCGTCTCGAGCCAGTCACCTGCCGCCTGGCGGCCGATCTCTGCGAGGTGCTGGATGAAGGTCCAGTCGGCATGCACCTTGGAGGCTGCGGACAGCGACGCCAACTCCGCGTCGGCGCGGATCGAGTGGATGCGCATGCGATGGTAGCTGGCGGGATCGAGGGCGCCCTCGTCGATGAGGCGCGTCACGAAGGCGATCGCCCGCATTTCGCGCATCAGCGAGGAGTTCATCGAGATCTCGTTGACGCGGTTGGTGATCTCCTCCGCCGAGCGCGGCACGTCCTGTCGCTTGAGCGGGTTGATATGCACGATCAGGACATCGTTGCAGTTGCCCTCGTAGATCAGCGGATAGATGGCCGGATTGCCCATGAAGCCGCCGTCCCAGTAGTGCTCGCCGTCGATCTCGACGGCCTGGAAGATCTGCGGCAGGCAGGCCGAGGCCATGACGGCGTCGAGGGAGATCTCGCTTCTGTCGAAGATCTTGATCTTTCCGGTGCGTACGTTGGTGGCGCTCAGGAAGAGCTTCGGCAACTCGTCGGTGCGCGACAGTCGCTCGAAATCGACATGGTCGGCGACGATGCTGCGCAGCGGGTTCACATTGAGCGGATTGATCTCGTAGGGCGACCAGATGTGCGTCATGAGCCGCGCCACCCGGTAGCTCGGCGCCAGGTCGAGATGCGCGCCGAACAGCCAGCGCTCCCACCAGAGCAGCGGGCCGGGATTGAAGGCCGAGCCGAGGCGGCCGATCTCGTGCCACAGCGACGCCAGCCGCTCGCGGGCGGCAACGGGGCCGCCGGACAGCAGCCCGCACTTGAGGACGACGGCGTTCAACGCGCCTGCGCTCGTGGCGCTGACGGCGGCGATCTCGAGCCGCCCGTCCGCGAGCAGCCGGTCGATCGCGCCCCAGGCGAAAGCACCGTGTACGCCGCCGCCTTGCAGGGCCAGATTGATGGTCGGGGCAGCCGACACCGACGCCTCGGCTGGACTGGAGTTGTTCGAGGAGGCCGTCACCTCCGAGCCTCCCCGTCTCTAGGGTGCAGAAAACGCTCTCGATGGACACCCGGGGCGCATTCGTCCTGATCCGTCGCGCCTGCGCCTTGCGGCCATGCTGCGTCGTCCAGGTCAGCTCCCCTGGCCCAGCTCTCCGGCCTGAGCGGCGCGACGCAAGCTGAAGCGGTAGCGGAAGTTCGGCGCGGGATGCCGGCTTTCGGAGACCTCGAACACGCGTCCGCGCTGGTCATGGTAGCGGCGCACGATGAGGAGAGCGGGCGCGTTCGGCTCGACGCCGAGCAGATCGCTCAGGCCGGCCGGCACTGTCGAGGCGGAGATGTCGATGTCGACGCGCGCGACCCGCACATTGTAGCGGCGCTCGACCAGGGCATAGACCGGACCGGCGACCGTGCCGATGTCCTCGACGACGGCCGCATACTCGGGCCTGACGAAAATGGTGGTCGAGCAGATCGCCGCCGAGGTGACCTTGACGCGGCGGATGCCGTCGATCCGCAGCCAGCGCTGCTCCTTGACGCCGTCGAGGCGCTGGGCGAGCGATGCGCTCGCCTCCACGGTCTTGGCGCCGAGCATGAAGAGGCGCGTGTTCTCGGGATACTGCAGGAGCTCGTTGAGATTGCCGATCTCCTGCACGAAGCGCTGCTGCGGCACGGAAGCTGCGACGCGCGTTCCCGCGCCCTGGCGGCGATTGACGAGCCCCATCCCTTCGAGCTGGCGCAGGGCCTCGCGCACCGTGTAGCGGCTGACGTCGTAGGCGGCGCTCAACTCGACCTCGGTCGGAAGCATGCTGCCGATCGGATAGGTGCCGTCCTTGAGCTTGACCACCAGATCGTCGGTGATCTGCTGATAGCGTGGCCCCTGCGGCGCCATTGGAGCCGGCTTGCCGCCCTTGGTTGGTTTCTTCTTGGTCGTCACTGACACGTCTCTAGGTCCATGGCCACTGGAATCCCGGCAGCGAGCGGATGCATCCGGCGGATGCCGCTCCTCGCATTAGGCATATTGTCCAGACAATGAATAGCGAGGTGGGGCTCGGAAAGGCAAGCGCGATGGATTGGTCGCGTTTAACACCTTTGTATGACCGGCCGATGCGCCGTCTCTGGATACACGCGCAGCAGGCGTTGGCTGCACGCTCTGCGGGAGTGCAGCGCGTGGCCGGATCGCGGCGAAGACATGCGGGCTTTGGCAACGGCACTCGAGCTGGTCTAACGTGTCGAAGACGCTTCGCGTTCTCCCCGTGAGCTGAAAGGGATGACATGCTGATCTCCGCCGAGGCCTATTGCGAGTCCCTCCGCGCCTATTCGCCGCGCGTCTTCTGCAACGGACGCAAGGTGGAGAGCGTCGCCGACGAGCCCGCCTTCGCGCCGGGCATCGCCGCCATCGGCGTCACCTACGATTTCGCGCTGAAGGACGAGCACGCGCAACTCATGACAGCGCGACAGGGGACATCCGGCAAAACCGTCAACCGCATGCTCCACATCTGCGAGACGACGACGGACCTCCTCTACAAGCTGGAGGCGGTACGCCTCGTCTGTCGCGAGTCGGGCTGCGCGCAGCGTTATCTTTCCCACGACGGGCTCAACGCCTTGTTCCAGGCGACGAAGCGCGCCGATGCCGTGCACGGAACGGACTACCACCAGCGCTTCCTCGCCTACCTCCACGAGGTGCAGGACCGCGACCTGACGCTCGGCATCGCCATGACCGACGCCAAGGGCGACCGCTCCAAGCGTCCTGGCGCGCAGGCGAACCCGGACGTCTACGTGCACATCAAGGAGCGGCGGAAGGACGGCATCGTCATTCGCGGCACGAAAGCGATCGTCACCGCGGCGCCCTACGTGCACGAGCTGCTGGTCATGCCCTGTCGCACCATGACGGCGGAGGACGCGGCGTACGCAGTCTGTTGCGCCATCCCGCTCGATGCGCCGGGCGTGACCATCGTCGCGCGGCCGGCCGGCCGCCCGGGCGAGGCGGCGGCCCGCTTTTCCGCCCGCTACGGCCAGTCGACCGGCGTCGTGCTGCTCGAGGACGTGTTCGTGCCCTGGGATCGCGTGTTCCTCGCCGGTGAGCACGAGGAGGGCGGCTTCCTCACGACCAGCTACGCCACCCATCATCGCCATTCCTGCATCGGTGCCCGTGCCGGCTTCGGCGATCTGCTGATCGGTGCCGGCGCGCTCATGATCGAGGCCAACGGTCTCGACACCGGGAGGCATGGCCACATCCGCGATGCCATGGTCGAGCTGATCAAGATCGTGGAGGGGTTCTTCGCCTGTGGCGTGGCGGCCTCCGTCTATGGCTTGAAGGACCCCGCCGGCTCGATCATGCCCGACGCCGTCTTCTCCAATGTCGGCAAGCTGCTGCTGGCGACGCAGATCTTCGACATGCACCGGCTGGCGAGCTACGTGTCGGGCGGCCTCGTCGTGGCGTTGCCCGGTCCGGATGAGGATCACAATCCGGAAACCGCGGCGTCGCTGTCCGCAGTGCTCGCCGGCCGGCCCGACGTTCCCGCGGAGCGGCGTCTCGAACTCGCCCGACTGATGGAGGATCTGACCGCCTCCTATCAGGCCGGCTGGTACTCCACCATCTCGCTGCATGGCGGCGGCAGCCCGGAAGCGATGAAGCGCGAGATCTGGCGCAATTATCCGGTCGGTGAGAAGCGCGAGGTGGTCGAGAAGTTGCTCGACCGTGGTGTGCTCGACGTTGGCCAGAAGCTCTCGAAGCAGCCCGGGCGCTGCTGCGTCACGGGTTGCGAGGTGCCGGAGGCCCCGCGCGCCCTGCCGCCCGAGGCGGCCGAGTAGCAGCGGCACGTCCGCCCCGGCGTCGCCGTCCGTTGACCTTGCTGCCACTTCGGGTGCGGTGCTTTCGACGCGGGGGCTTGCTTTTGCGCGGCCCGCTCCGCACATAGCATCGAGCAATTCACCGCAGTTTCGTTCGTCTCCGGCCAGGGAGCGGGCGTGGAGAGACGCCCCATGCGCACCGCACTCATCACCGGCACATCGTCCGGTTTCGGCCTCCTGACCACAGTCGAGCTGGCCCGTCGCGGCTGGCGCGTCACCGCCACCATGCGCGATCCCGGCAAGCGCGAGGCGCTGGACCGCGCACTCGGCGAGGCCGGCGTGGCCGACAAGGTGGAGATCGTGGCGCTGGACGTTACCGACACCAAGGCCATTCCGGTCACCATCGAGCGCGTCATCGCCACCTGCAAAGGCCGGCTCGATGCCGTTGTGCATAATGCCGGCGCCGCCGCTCCGGGCGCCTTCGAGGACGTGCCGGAAGCCGAGCTGCGGCGGGTCATGGACACCAACCTGTTCGGCGTGCTCGAGTTGACGCGCGCGGTGCTGCCGACCTTCCGCGAGCAACGTCAGGGACGCATTGTCGTCGTCTCCAGCGATTCGGCGCTGATCGGCGAGCCGTGCAACGCCATCTACTGCGCCTCCAAGTGGGCGATCGAAGGCTGGGCGGAGTCCTTCGCCTACGAGGTCGAGCCCTTCGGCATCGATGTCGTGCTCGTGCAGCCGGGCCCCTACAAGACCGGCATGTGGCACGGCTCTCCGCGGCATGCACCGGACGAGAGCGCTTATGCGCCGCTCGTCAGACAGGTGCTTCAGTCCGGCAATGCGCATTTCGACCGGATGGCGCGCGATCCCATCGAGGTGGCGCACACCATCGTCAAGGCGCTCGAGGCGCGCCGTCCGCGCTTTCGCTACCCCGTGGGGCCGCAGGCCCGCGCCTTGCTGGCGCTCCACCACAAGCTGCCGACATCGCTGGTGCGCAGCATCATGCGCCGCACCATTGGGCTTCATCGCCTCAAGATCTGAGGCGCACCGCCACTGCGACAGCGGACGGTCTTCCCGCAGAGGTTGGGGCGGGGTATCTCTTTGCACACGGGAACGTCTCGTGTGTCGGGGGTACGATGCTGGCTGGCTTAGTCGCGTGGCTCGAGGCGTTGAAGAGCCAGTATGGGCTCATCTACGATCTGGCCAAGTTGGCGATCGCGATCGGCTCGGCGGTCGGCATCGTCAAGGCGATCAACGCGGCACGGGGCCGTAATCTCAAATCGGAGGAAGATGGACGCCGGGCCGAGC